>JACOUZ010000012.1 GCA_016177515.1 Acidobacteriota bacterium | reverse complement strand
ATCCGGGGGCCGCTTTCAGTCTGAAGAACCCGCCGGTCCCCCAGATCCGGCCGCGGTTGGAGATGAATACGACCTCCCCGCCGACGGGCGACCAGGACGGGGAGATGAAGTGATCGAACGGATGGTAGAAGTAGCGCGGCAGGCCGCTTTCGTGGTCCTCCGTCAGGCGCTCGATGGCGCCGGGCTCGCCGTCTTCCCCCAGGGCGAGGGTGTGGATATGGACTCTCTTGTTGAACACCGTCGAGACGAAGGCGATGCGCCGGCCGTCGGGAGAGAACCGCGGCTCGACGTTGACCGCCCCGTTCGCGGTGATCGGTCGCGTGCTCCCGGTGCCGGCCTCGAGCAGCCAGAGCTCCACGGCGTCGTCCCTGTAAGATACGTAGGCGATGAATCGCCCGTCGGGCGACCAGTCCGGCTGGTAATCGTAGCCGGGGCCGGAGGTGATCTGCTGCGCGACTTTCGTCCCGGGGCGCTGGCGCCAGAGCGAGCCCTGCATCGAGTAGACGATCTCCATTCCGTCGGGAGACCAGGCGGCCGAGCCGGGACCGGTCGTCGCCTGCGGCAGGTACATCTCGCGATGGTAATAATGATGCGGCAGCTGAATCTGCTTCAGGACGATCTCGCGCACCTCGGAGCGTTGCCTGGCGGCGGGCGGGAAGCCGGCCATTGCGAAGACGGTCGCGGCCGTCACCCACCAGCAAGCCCTTCCAGCAAACGTCATGGACGCATCACCAGAGTGAGGGCGCGGATTATACGGGAAAGGACCCGCCAGGGGGCGAAGCTATTCGTCCAGGAGCGAAACGGCCTCCGGATCGATGCCGGGGCGCTGGTCGAGAGGGACGCCGAGGTTGGTGAGCAGCCGCGCCAGGAGGCTCGACGTGCGCGGCGCGGCGCAGTCGGATGCGTCGGGCAACGACATCGCCACGAGCGTGCCGAGGCCGACGCGGTACTGGGCGACCCCGGGGGCGATGACGAGCGGCCGCATGCCATCCGCCCGGGAGGCGGCCCGCAGCCGGAACTCGGGACGCCCCTCGTGCCACAGGGGGTCCAGGTCGTCGAGGCTGATCCCCTCGAAGATCGCCGCGTCCGGCTCGAGGTGCGGGCGGAAGGGGGAGGACGACTCGAAATAGACCGGGCAGCCGGTGACGGCGCGCAGGTAGTCCTGTGACATCGGCTCCGGGTTGAACAGAAGAACGGTCCCTCCCTCCCGCAGGTAGCGCGCCACCTCGGCGAGAGGCGGCAGCCCCGGCGTCCCGGACAGGCGCGGCGCGCGCCAGTCGCCCGGCACCAGCAGGGCCTCGACTCCGGCGAGGTCAGCGGGCGCCCTGGCTGCGGCCGGAGACAGGGGGGCGAGGCAGGCCGGCAGGTCCTCGAGAGAGTCGCCGTACACGAAGGTCCGCTTCAGCCCCTGCCTGTCCCCGAGCAGGTAAGCCAGGGCATTGGCCAGCACGATCCGGGCGCGAGGGTCGCCGGCGAAATCGGAGCACAGTGATTCCTGGGCGGCCAGGACGAGGCCGACGCCGATCGGGACCTCGAGGAGAGTCACCCCTTCCTGCCAGGACGGGCCGCTGCGCGTGCGGATTCCGGCGATCACCCGGAAGTTCCCGCGGGCCGGCGGCAGCAGCGGGCGGACCCGGGGATCGGCGGCGCCGGGGGCCGCGTGGCCCGCCGGCACGACGCCGCGCAGCACCGGATGGCGCGCCGCGAACAGTGCCGTGCTGTCGGCGGATCGGATGAACGACGGCCACAGCCTCAGGCCTTCGCTCAGAGTGGCCGGCAGGGACGGCTGTTCCAGAAGCAGGAGGCGCATGCCCGAGCGGGCGCGCGCCGCGAGGATTGGCCCCAGCGCCTCGCGACCGCGGGCGAATCCTCCCGGGCCGATGACGATCAGATCGCCCCGGTACAGGGCGAGCCCGTCGAAGGCGGGGAAGTCCTCCCAGCGAATCCCCAGGGCGCGCAGCACCGGGGCCGCCTTCCCTTCGGGATCGAAGAGAGCGACCCGGGCGCGGCCGAACAGGTCGGGCCGATCCTTCGCATGCGGTTCTTCGCCGCGCGGCGGGAGGCCGGGACCGGGGGGGAGGGTCCCCCCTTCCGCCGGGGACGCGAGGCGCGCGACGACGACGAGGGTGAGGATGAGAAGGAAGACGAGGATGGTTCGACGTGCGCGTGCCGCGGGCACTTCAACCCCTCCCATTACGATCGTGCAATCGCTGGCGCCGGCTCACGGCAGCCAATATAGGCAGCCGGCGGCCGGCGGGCCATCCGGGCGGGTTCCTTGGCGGGCGTGAAGTGCGGGTGTGCCGATCCCGATCGCCACCCGCGGACCGGTCTTTACAAGGCCGGGACTCTGTGTGATACCATCCGGGTCCGCAGTTTCAACAATAGAGGAGGTCCTCACCGTGTCCTACGTCATCACGGGAAAATGCCAGGGCGAGCGCTACGCGACTTGCGTCGCCGTCTGTCCCGTTGACTGCATCCATCCGGGGGAATACCAGGGCCAGGAGTTCATGATCATCAACCCCGAGGAATGCATCGATTGCGGGGCCTGCCTGCCGGAATGTCCAATCGAGGCGATCGTCGAGACGGAAGAGGAAGCTCCCGACTGGGCCGCGATCAACAAAGAACTGACGCCGTCCTTCAAGAGCAATCCCGCTGTGACTCCCCGGCCGGCGAACGACCCTCCCCGGAGACCCGAGAACAAGCTGCGCGGCTAGGAGTGTGTCCGAGTCATGGCATGGGTCGCGATGACTCGGACACACTCCTAGGCCGGTTCGAAGGGGATGAAGCGTGACCCTTCCGCGAGGCCGCCCGCGACGGTTCGCCCCGCGGCCGCGTGCCGGTACGGCCTGCGTGCTGGTCAGCGGCGGGCTCGATTCCGCTGTTTTGCTGCGCGAATTCGCCCGCCGCTACAGGAGCGTGCAGCCGCTCTACGTGCGTGCCGGCCTGCGCTGGGAAAAGGCGGAGATCGCCTGCCTCAGGTCGTTCCTGCGTGCCCTGCGATCTCCCAGACTGCTGCCCCTGGCGTTCATCGATGCCCCGATGTCCGATCTGTACGGCCGGCACTGGAGCACTTCCGGCCGGCGCGCTCCCGGCTTCTACGCCGGTGACGCATCGATCTATCTGCCGGGTCGCAACCTGTCACTGCTGTCGAAGGCCGGCACGTTCTGCGTCATGCGCCGCATCCCGGTCCTGGGATCGGGCATCCTGAACCTGAACCCGTTCCCCGACGGGACGCGGGGCTTCTTCCGCGCCATGGAGACGGCGCTCCTGCGGGGTCTCGGGAGGCCCATCCGCATCCGGACGCCGTTCCGGGGATTGGCGAAAGACGAGGTGATCAGGCGCGGAAACGACCTTCCTCTGCATCTCACCCTGTCGTGCGCCAGCCCGCGGCGCGGCCGGCACTGCGGCCGCTGCTGCAAATGCGCCGAGAGGGCATGGGCGTTTCGCCGGGCGGGCGTGCCCGATCGGACGGACTACGCGGGCGGGCCGGGCGCGGCCGTGCCGGTGTCCGGCAGGATCTCGCCGTGGCCGGCCGCGGGGCGCGCCAGGACGACCCGCGTGGCGGCGAAGAAAACGACCAGGGCCAGGTAGGAATTGACGAACAGGACGAGCCCTTCCGGATATCCCGGGGGCGCCTTGCTGCCATCGGGCCCCTGCGCGTAATGCAGTGCCCCCCCGGCCGCCATCATCACCAGAAGAACGAGAAGCAGGCGCCGCGACTCGGAGGAACAGGAACGGAAAAACCGCAACCCTTCCCTGATGTTCGGCCGCCATTCCCCCCGGGTGCGCGACAGGACGCAGAGGGGAGTGCTGTAAAGGGCCAGCGCCTGGGTCCCGAAACCGAGAAACGGGAAGGCCCAGAAAACGACCGCCTCGAGAGCCTTGTCAAACGGCGCGCCGGCGTCCCAGGCGCCCTGGTAGACGGCCGCAGCCAGGGCGGTCATCCCGTAGACGATGAGATCGATCTTGATCGAGAGCCACACGAGCGGCAGAAACAGCGCCCCGGCCCAGCGCACGGCGGCGTGCTGCGGCCTTCCCGCGGCCGCCTGGTACACCATCCCCAGGATGCCGCAGTAGGTGGTGAAAAACAGGATCAAGGCGGCCAGGACGAGCGGCAGCCCCGCCGGATCGTCGCGCGACCAGTGCACGGCGAAGCGCAGGAACAGCTCGACCAGCGTGTAGACGCCGACCAGGTGGAAGCGGGCGTTGATGGCGGTGAAGCTCTCGCGCAGCGTCACCGCTGGGGGTGTGGCATCCGGGGTGTCCCCCTCACTTCGACGGGGAGGGGGAGTAGGAGGCGACCGAGCTGCCGGTTTCCCACAGGCGGACCGCGGAGACCTCGAGGCCCCGGGAAACGGCATAGTCGCAGATCACGCGGGCGATCGCCTCGGCCGTCGGATCGTTCTCCATGACGTAGACCGGCTCGTCGTGGTTCCTCAGGAGCGGCACCAGGGGATCGTCCTTGTGCAGGAGCATCCGGTGATCCAGGTTCTGATCGATCCATTCCTTGACGATGCGGCTGATGTCGGAGAAGTCGGCGACCATCGACTGGTCGTTGAGCGACGGCGAGGCCAGCTCGATCTCGACTCTGCCGTTGTGTCCGTGCAGATGGGCGCACTTCCCCTTGTAGCGGAGCAGGCGGTGTCCGTAGCAGAACTCAATGCTCTCGGTGACCCGGTACATGGGACCACAGACCCTAACACAGTCCCGGAAGGCCGGTCAAACGCCGGGTTCGTGGGGCCTCCCCGGTTTCCGGGGCCGGCGCCGCATGGCAGCGCGGGGGACGGCTGCGAGGATCTTGCGGACGATCGAGGAGGTCGGGAGGCGGCGCAGTTCGCCTGGGGACACCCAGCGGTAATGCCCCCGGCGCGGCTCCGACGCCAGGCGCGCCGGGTGGATGCTGATCCGGAAGCGGCGGTGGGTGATGGAGTGGCGGACCGTCGCGATCGGCCTCCCCAGGTCAAGTCGGAGGCCGTCGCCGCCGCCCGGGCGCGCGGCCGGGAACTCCCACAGGCCGCGCATCAGCAACGCCGCGTCGGTCCGGCGGCGCATGAGGAAGTGTCCGCGGCGCGACACCAGGGCCACGGCGGAGCGGACCTGGACGGGCCGCCGGGTCCGGCGGGGCGGCGGAATCCTCCCCTGCACGCCGGCGGCGCGGGCGGCGCAGCGGCGCGCGACGGGGCACTCGCCGCAGGCGGGGTCGCGGGGGGCGCAGAGGGTCGCCCCCAGCTCCATGAGCGCCTGGTTCGAATCACCCGGAGACGCGCTCCCCGCCACCAGCTCCGCCGCGGCGCTCCACAGGCGTCTCCGGCGGGCGCCCGATTGGCGGCCGCGCAGGAGGAGCAGCCGCGACAGGACGCGGGCCACGTTGCCGTCCACGACCGGCAGAGGCTCGGAGTAGGCGATGCTGAGGACGGCGCCGGCCGTGTAGCGCCCGATCCCGGGAAGGGCCATGGCCTCCTCCAGGCGCCGCGGGAAGCGGCCCCCGTGCCTCTCGACGACGACCCGGGCGGCCTGGTGCAGGTGGCGGGCGCGGCGGTAGTAGCCGAGCCCCGACCAGGCGGCCAGGACCTCGTCCAGCCGCGCCGCGGCGAGCGCCCTGACGGTCGGGAAGGCGCGCACGAAGCGCCGGTAATAGGGGACCACGGCGCCGACCGTCGTCTGCTGCAGCATGATCTCGGAGATCCAGATGCGGTAGGGGTCGCGGGTGCGGCGCCACGGAAGGTCGCGCCGGCCCGCCCGGTACCAGGCCAGGAGAGACCGGCGCAGGGTACCGGCTTCGTTCCGCGGGAAGGTCACGGCGCCGATTATAATGACGAAATGGGAAAGGAAACCGACCGTGCCGCGGCCCGGCCCGGAGAGCCTGGCGTGAAGGAGGTCTCCGTGGCCCGCCATCCCCGGAGCTACCGGGGCAGCACGTACGTCTACCCGGTCCTGTCGCGCCGGGCCCGCGGCATCTCGATCGGCATCAACCTGAACCCCGACAAGGTGTGCAATTTCGACTGCGTTTACTGCCAGGTCGATCGGACGGCCGAGCCTCAGGTGCGCCGCGTGGACGAGGCGCGCCTCAAGGAGGAGCTCCTGGCGCTGCTCCGGGAGGCGAAGGGCGGCGACCTGTTCGACCGGCCGGAATTCCGATCGGTGCCGGAGCCGTTCCGGGTGGTGCGCGACATCACCTTCGCCGGGGACGGCGAGCCGCCGTCCTATGCGAATTTCAAGGGGGTCGTCGAGGAGGTGCTGGCGATCAAGAAGGCGGCCGGGTTCGCCGATCTCAAGGT
>JACOUZ010000288.1 GCA_016177515.1 Acidobacteriota bacterium | reverse complement strand
TTTCCAGCAAAGTACATATACAGACTTTCTGCTACACAATTTAATGCCAATTGCGCTGGAGTCAAGTCGCAGGGCCATTGTCCCGTCTGCGTCCCGGTTACGGTTCCGTCAGCCAGATTGACTTGACCCTCCCCCTCCGCTATCATCGGTGGCCGTACCTGACCACTGATTCCCACTGGAGCGGCTCCTCCTCGTGGCGCAGCGCATCTCCAGGAAAATCGTCATCACGGTCGCCCTCCTCGTGGCGGGCTTCGCGATCCTGTTCAGTGTCGGGCTCAAAGGGTCCCTGGTCTACTACCTGACCGTGTCCGAGTTCATGGACCCGGCCAGGCAGACAGACCTCGGAGACAACTTTCGCGTGAACGGCATCGTGCAGCCGGGCTCCATCCAGAGAATCCAGGGCGCTCCCGGCGCCCGCTTCGTCCTGACCGACGGCGCCAGGACCCTTCCCGTGGTCTACCGGAAGGAGGTCCCGGACACCTTCGTGGACGGGGCCGAGGCCGTGGTCGAGGGATCGCTTGGCCCCGGCGGAACCTTCGTCGCGGCGACCCTTCTGGCCAAGTGCCCCTCCAAGTACGAAGCGCAGAACCGCCAGACGAACAACTACCGGAAACCCGCAGGCGAAGACCCTTCGTCCGGCGCTCTGGACGCCGGGGCTTTGCCGCGATGAATGGCTGACTTCGGAACGCTCTGCCTCTTCCTGGCCCTGGCGACGTCCGGCTGGGCGGTCATGGCCTCCTACAACGGCTGGCGCGCGCACCTGGGTGAGCTGGCGCTCAGCGCCGAGCGGGCGGTCTACGCCACCTGGGCCCTGGTCTTTCTCGCGGTCGTCGCCCTCGAATACTGCATCTTCGCCGACCAGTTCGACCTGGAGTACGTCGCCTCCTACTCGAACCGGGCGCTCCCCGCCATGTACAAGTTCACGGCCCTGTGGGGAGGACAGGCCGGTTCGCTGCTGTTCTGGGAGCTGATTCTCATCTCCTACGCCGCCCTCATCGTCCTGACCAACCGCCGGCGCAACCGGACCCTGATGCCCCTGGTGGTGACCACCCTTGCCGTCGTCTCGACCTTCTTCCTGGGCCTGGTCAGTTTCATGACGCGCCCGTTCGTCCGCCTGGCGTTCATCCCGGAGGACGGCAACGGGCTCAACCCGCAGCTGCAGAACCCGTTCATGGCGATCCACCCGCCCTGCCTGTATCTCGGCTACGTCGGGCTGACGCTGCCGTTCGCGTTCGCCATGGCGGCGCTCGCCACCGGGCGGCTCGACGACACCTGGTTCCGCACCACGCGGCGCTGGACGATTCTGTCCTGGTTCTTTCTCGGCACCGGCGTGCTTCTGGGGGGCTGGTGGGCCTACGTCGAGCTCGGATGGGGCGGCTACTGGGCCTGGGACCCGGTCGAGAACGCCTCTCTCATCCCCTGGCTGACCTGCACCGCGTTCCTGCACTCGGTGATGATCGAGGAGCGCAAGAAGATGCTGCGCGTCTGGAACCTGGCGCTGGTGATCATGAGTTTCCTGCTGTCGATCCTGGGTACGTTCATCACCAGGAGCGGCGTCATCTCCTCGGTGCACTCCTTCACCAAGTCGGAGATCGGGCCGGTGTTCGCGGCCTTCCTCTGCCTCTGCACCCTGGTGTCCGTGGGGCTCCTCCTGTACCGGGTGCCGCTGCTCCAAAGCGAGCACCGCCTCGACTCCTTCGTGTCGCGCGAGAGCACCTTCCTGTTCAACAACCTCCTCCTGGTGGGCGCGGCCTTCGCGGTTCTCTGGGGCACGCTGTTTCCCATCCTGTCCGAGGCGGTGCGCGGCGTGAAGATCACCGTCGGCCCGCCATTCTTCAACGAAGTCATGGTTCCCATCGCATTCGCGCTGGTGACGCTCGCCGGCATCTGCCCGGTCATCGCCTGGCGGCGCGCCAGCGCCCGCAAGCTGGTCGAGAGGATCCAGGTCCCCTTCTGGGCCATGGTCGGAGGGGCGGGGGCGTTGGTTCTGGGCGGAGTGCGGGACGTTTACGCGCTCGTGTCGTTCTCGCTCGCGACCTTCGTCATCGCCACCACGGCAATGGAGTTCTGGTGGGGTACCCGCTCGCGCCAGAAGGTGACCGGCCAGAACGCCGCCGGCGCCCTCTGGAGCCTGGTGGACCGCAACAAGCGCCGCTACGGAGGTTTCGTGGTCCACCTCGGCTTCATCCTCATCGTGATCGGCGTGACCGGTTCGACCGTTTTCAAGCAGGAATCGACCGCCTCCCTCAGGCGCGGCGAGAGCTTCGCGGTCGGGCGCTATCGCATGGTGTTCGAAGACATGGTGAACCACGACGACGCCAACCGCGAGTTCATGGGCGTGCGGCTCGCAGTATTCAACGGCGATCGCCGGGCCGGCACGCTCGTGCCCGGCCAGAACTATTACAAGGCGGGGCAGAACCCTTCGACCGAAGTCGACATCCGCACGACTCTGCGCGACGACCTGTATCTCATCCTGACCGGCTTCGACCCGCACGGAGGGCGCGCCACGCTCAAGGCGTACCTGAACCCCCTGGTGAACTGGATCTGGATCGGCGGCGGCGTCCTGATCCTCGGCGCCTGGTTCGCCATGCTCCCCGACATCAGGGACAGGCGGCGCGATGCCGAGGCGAAGCTGCGGGAGGTCGAGAGCCGTGCGGCGTGAGGTCGCCCGCCCGACCGGTTCGCTGGCGCGGGGGCGCCGGGGCTGCCGTGTCGTCGCGACACGGCTCCGCGCGGCTATTTGCCGCGCTCGCCTCGGTTGCGTTCGCGACCCGCGCCGCCAAGGGCGCGGCGCGGGTGCCCCGCTCACTTCCACACGGTCGCGCCGACACGGCAGCCCCGGCGCGTCACGCCCGCGGCCGATCGGGCGTGCGACCTCCATTGCTGCCTGGATCATGATTTCTCTCCTCTCCCTCGTCGCCAGCCCCGCAATCGTCCGGGCGGGCGCGCCCCTGACGGCGCGGCAGGAGGTCGAGGGGCGGCTGATGTGCTACTGCGGCTGCGCCGATCTGACGGTGCGCACCTGCACCTGCGGCACGGCCGACGCGATCCGTCAGGAGATCGCCGAGAGCCTGGGTTATGGCGAGACGCCGGACCAGGTGGTGGCGGCGTACGTATCC
>JACOUZ010000287.1 GCA_016177515.1 Acidobacteriota bacterium | reverse complement strand
TCCTTGGCCGCCTCGACGTTCAGGCTGATGTCCACGTCCTCCCCCAGGACCGCGCCGCCTCCCTCGATGATGTCGTTCCAGGCGACCCCGAAGTCCTGGCGGTTGATCCGGGTGCGCCCTTCGAATCCGCCGCGGAGGCCGCCGCCATACCCCGGGCCGAATCCGAGGACGTCCACATCGAGCGTCACCGTCTTGGTGGTGCCGCGGATGGTCAGGTCCCCTTCGACGGAGAGCTTGTTCGGGCTGGACTGGTTCACCCTGGTGGATTTGAAGGTGATCTTCGGGTTCTTGACGACATCGAAGAAGTCGGGGCTCTTCAGGTGCTTGTCCCGGGCCGGCTCGTTGGTGTCGATGCTTGCGGCGTCGATCGACACCTCGACCGAGCTCTTGGAATAGTCGTCACGGTCGACGACGATCTTCCCCTCGAACTTGGTGTAACGCCCCGGCACGCGGCTGAACAGGTGCCGGATGGAGAAGCCGACGGCGCTGTGCGCTGGATCGATGACGTACGTCTCCGGCGCCGCGAAGGCCGGCGTCGCGGCGGACAGGAGCCCGGCCGCCGCCAGGATGAGGGCCGGAAGAGCCGGGCCCGGACCGCCCGAGATCGAAGTGCGTCGCAGATTCATGGTCTCGTCTCCTCCTTGGATGGGCGCGCATACTACAACATGTGCCTCATGATGGCCAGCGGCCGGAGCGCGCGAGCCGGGCGCGGACGAGGCCCAGGACCATGGCGATGAGCGCGATGCCGGAGCAGAGCGGAGCCAGGGGGAATTGGGCCGGCGCCAGCGCCGCGAGCGAAGGGAGATCCTCGAGAAACGCGAATTTGCGGGTGTCGCAGAACATCGTCCCCACAAGGGCTCCGACGAGATTCACCGCCGCGGAATAGACCGTCACGACACCCGTCACCGCTGCCGGCCAGGCTCTTCCTCCCGTCCGTCCCCACGCCAGTAAGGCCGGCAGCCCGAGCATCGCCAGAGGCACGATCGGGATCAGGTACCTGGGACCGTACTGGCAGTCTCCGATCGTCTGGATGTTCAGGACATAGGCGACATGCAGGGCAATCGCGGCCCACAACATGCGCTTCTGCTCGACGAGTCCGGACCCCAGGAGAAAGGTCCCCGCCCCTCCGAGGACCAGGATGGGCATGTACTTGACGAGCGACAGGTCGCCGGCGCCGAGATAGACATTGAGATGATGCAGAAAGCCGGCGGAATCCGGACGGAAGAAGGTGTCGGTGAATCCCCCGGCCACGTTGGCCTGCAGGAACGGATTCCCGAAGTAGTGCGTGTTGTAGGCCAGAAGCGGCAGCAGGCCCAGGAAGAGGCCGCCCAGCAAGGCCGCGGCGCGCTTCAGGTTCCGGGAGAGCACGACACGCGCCAGCAGGACCGCGACGATGACGCCCGGCAGCATCGACGTGAACAGCGTCAGGCCGAGGAGGACCCCCGCGACCAGAGGCGCGACGAGGGCCCGCCCGTCACCGGCGCCCATCGGCCCTCCGGCGCCCGGCGGCCCGTCCGCGACGATTGGCTTCCCATCCCGGATCGACCTCTCGATCAGGTAGAGCGCCATGACGAGAAACGAGACGGCGAGGATGTCGTGGTGTGCGACGCCCGAGTACGGGAAGAGGATGGTCGCGAGCCCTGAGGCGGCCGCCGCCACGGCGGAGTGGCCGCGCGGGTAACCCCACGCACCCGCCAGCATCAGGTAGATACAGGCCGCCGCCAGGGCCGACAGCAACGACGAGGTCAGCCAGGTGACGAGCGCCGACGCCAGGATCCGATCCCGGCTGTAGGCGATCCCGAAGGGAGAACAGGCCAGGTAGGCCAGCGCCCCGATGGTGAACTGGCCCGGCTGCTTGGCGGGCAGCCGCTTCCCTTCGTAGACGAAGGTGTCGGTGATCCGCTTCAGCCGATCGTCCCCGGCCTCGCCAATCGCGTAGGTCCCCTTGCTGACGAGCGAGGCGATCACGAACTGCTGCAGGGCGTAGTCGTAGACGTCGGTCCGGTCGATCGTCGCCCCGTACACGAGCCACAGGCCCAGGAAGATGACCACCGCGTCGCGCCGCAGGCGGCGGTTCCCGGGCGCCGGTCCGCTCCCCGCCCGGTCGCCCGGGGCCGGCGCCGCGGCGCCCCCGCCTGCCTTTCCCCGTTTCGACCGTCGAGACGGTTTCATGTCGGTCGGCTGCCCCGGCCGGGACGTGTCAGCGGAGGTGGCGGCCGCCGTCGACGCGCAGGCATTCCCCGGTGACGAACTCGGTCTCCACGAGGAACAGCACGGCGCGAGCGATTTCCGCCGCGCCGCCCCAGCGCCGGAGCGGCGTCGCCCGGCGCACCGCGGCCTCGGCGCGGGCGCTGAACCCGGGCGGTTTCAAGATCGGTCCCGGCGCAATCGCGTTCACCAGAATCCGGGGCGCCAGCTCGAGCGCCAGGCTTTCCGCCAGGCCCACGATCCCCGCCTTGGCGACGTAGTACGGCAGGAAGCCGCGGTAGCGCGGCCGGCCGCTCTTCGGCAGCCAGTCGGCAAACAGGACGATTCGCCCGGCCCCCGCCCGGTTCATCAGGGGCGCGGCGCGGCGCGCCAGGTGGAAGGCGCTCGACAGGTCGACGTCGAGGCTGGCCCGCCAGGCGCCATCGTCGAGGCGGCCGAAGGGTACCTTTTCATAGACCGACGCCATGCAGATCAGGATGTCGGGGCCGCCGAGATCCGCGCGCACAAGGTCGACGGCCGCCGCGGCCCCTTTCGGCGCCGACAGATCGGCGCGCAGCGCCAGGGCGCGGACGCCGAGGGCACGGGCCCGGCCCGCCGCCTCGTCGGCGACGTCGCGCGAGCGGTTGTAGACGAGGGCGACGTGGCAGCCGCGGCTGGCGAGCGCCTCGGAGACGGACCGCCCCACGCGGGCGCCGCCCGTGATCAGCGCGACTTTGCCCCTCGGATCCACGGGGCCTCAGGAGCCCGCGGACCCGGCGGCGCGCATCCCGGTCAGCGCGTCGAGGGCCGGCCGCTTCAGGTGCCAGGAGGTGATCTGCTGGAAGTGGCGGGCCAGGGAGAGTCCCTTGTTCTCTTCGAAAGCGGAGGTCAGCGCCGTCAGGCTGACCGGCAGGCCGCCTTCCCCGAAGCCGCACGGCACCGCGATCGCCGGCAGGCCGCACAGGTTGCCGGCGGCGCCGACGGGGTCGGACCAGGCGATCTCGCTGAAGTCCTTGTCGAGCGGGAAGGCGGTGTGGCCCTCGCCCGGGTAGAGCAGGACGTCGTAGCGAGCGAAGAAACCGGCCATTGCCTGCTGGCAGACCGTGCGCACCCGCTGGGCCTTGACGAAATCGGCGCCGCGCACCGCCCGGGAGACCACGAACGACAACGGCGCGCCGGCGCTCACCATGAGGCGCGCTTCGCCCGATCTCTCCAGCTCCTCGAAGGCGGTCGCCACCTCGGCCGACAGGACGACGATGGTCGTGGACTCGAACGGCAGGTCGGGCAGCTTCGCCTCCTCCAGACGCACGCCGGAGCGGCGCAGATCGTCGAGTGCCGCCATGAACGCCGTCTCGACCGACCTGTTGCCGAACTTCTCGAAGTCGAGCTTGAAGTAGCCGACCTGCAGGCGTTTCGCCGCGGCCGGGTCGGACGGCGGCGCGGGCCTCTCATCGGACGAGTACGGGTCGTCCG
This sequence comes from Acidobacteriota bacterium, assembly GCA_016177515.1. Lineage (GTDB taxonomy): Bacteria > Acidobacteriota > Polarisedimenticolia > Gp22-AA2 > Gp22-AA2 > Gp22-AA3. The sequence goes on along the minus strand of JACOUZ010000287.1, from coordinate 1,443 downwards.
GGTCGCGCCCCTGGATGTGATCGAGGACGATCTCGCAGTCCCGGGCCGATCGGGCCATCGGGCCGAGCTTGTCGAGGGTCCACGACAGCGCCATCGCCCCCTGCCGCGACACCCGGCCGAAGGTCGGACGCAGGCCGGACACGCCGCAGAAGGAGGACGGGCAGACGATCGACCCCCAGGTCTCCGATCCGATGGCGAACGGCACCAGGGCCGCCGCGACCGCCGCTCCCGACCCGGAGGACGAGCCGCAGGTCCAGCGGTCGAGGGCCCATGGGTTGTGCGCCGCGCCGGTCAAGGACGCGTCCCCCTTCGAGTAGCCGAGCCCCCCCGCCAGCTCGATCATCGCCAGCTTGCCGAGGAGGATGGCCCCGGCGTCGCGCAGTTTCCGGATGATCGCCGCGTCGCGGTCGAACACCTGGTTCTCGTAGGGCCTGGCCCCCCAGGTCGTCCTGATCCCCTGGGTGGCGACGAGATCCTTGGCGCCGTAAGGGATGCCGTGCAGCGGCCCGCGGTTCGTGCCGGCGACGATCTCCTTTTCCGCCTGCTTCGCCTGCGCCAGCGCCAGGTCGGCGGTGACCGTCACGAAGGCGGAGAGCTTCGGGTTGAGCGCATCGATGCGGGAAAGACAGGCGCGGGTCAGCTCGACGGGAGAGACCTTCCGGGAGCGGATCAGCCGCGACAGCTCGGTGACCGGCTTGTAGAGGAGGTCCTCACCGGGCATCGGGCCTCCTCGTCCTGAGGGCGCGGAAGGTCCCGCTCGGGGGGACGTCGTTGCCGATCTTGAAGTCGCGGACCTCCTTGAGCGCCTGCTCCAGCTGCGTCACCTCGCGGCGCACGCGCCGGCGCTCCGCGGCGCTCAGCCCCTCCTCCTGGCGCGCCAGGAACCGGGCCAGAGGTGGCTCTTCCGGCTCCGGCGCGGGCGAAGGCTGCGGCTCGGCCTGCGCGGCGGCGCGCGCCGCGGCGATCCCGAACAGGGATTCGAGCCGGGCGGCCGACGCGGCGGCCAGCACCAGGGGGGCGCCAAACACGGCGCGGGCCATCATCCTGCGCGACAGTTTCATGCGATCCCTCCTGCGGCCTTCCTCCCCGCGGGACGCGGGCCGGCCGTTACTTTCCGACGCGCTTCACGAACTCGCCGGTCGTGGTGTCCACCATGACCGTCTCGCCGGCCTCGAGGTAGACGGGGACCCGGATCTGCGTGCCGTTCACCAGCGTCGCGGGCTTCGTCACCTTGCCGCTCGCCATGTCCGAGCGCCCCCCGGGACCGGTCTCCACCACCTTGAGCTCGACGAACTGCGGCAGCTCGACGCCGACCACCCTGCTCTCGAAGACGATCGAGCGCAGCGTGACCCCTTCCGTCAGCCACTGCACCGTATCTCCCAGGGCCGCGCGGTCCAGGTGGAACTGCTCGTACGACTGCTCGTCCATGAAGTGGAAGTCGTC
>JACOUZ010000286.1 GCA_016177515.1 Acidobacteriota bacterium | reverse complement strand
TGCACACACCGAGGGGACTCTTCGAGATGAAATTCTTCTTCCACTCGGGAATCAGCTCCACCCAGGGCCAGGATGTCTCGTCGCTGACCGTCAAGGAGCGCATCAAGAAAGTGGTCGGAGAGGAGGACCCGCGGCGGCCGTTCTCCGACGCGGCCATCGTGCAGATTCTGAGCAACGAGGGGTTGCGCATCGCGCGGCGCACCGTGGCGAAGTACCGTGAAGAGCTGCGCATCCCCTCGTCCAACGAGAGGCGCCAGGGCTTCAGCTGAGGCCCGGCCCGATTCCGGAAACGGGTGTTCGATGACGATCGTGTTCACGGGGCGGAAGGCGGACCTGACAACGGGCCTGAAAGCCGTCGCCGAGAAGAAGCTGTCGAAGCTGGAACGCATTCTGCACGAGAGCCCCGATGTCCACGTGATCCTGACCCAGGAGAAGCACCGCCACCGTGTCGAGATCCTGGTCCGCGCCCGCGTCGGCAAGCTGACCGCCCGCGGCCAGGCGGCGGTGATGCGGGAGGCCCTCGGAGAGGCGATCGAGCGTATCCTGGCGCAGGGCCGCAAGCACCATGAGAAGAGGTCGCGCGGGCGGAAACGCCGGTCGATGCGGGAATCGGCTCGCGGCGGCGATCTCGCGCTCGCCGCCCTGGACGGGGCGCGCGGCGAGCCCGACGGGCCGGCGATCGTCCCCATGGGTCGCGTGCCGGTGAAGCCGATGTCGGTGGAGGAGGCCCTCCTGCTCATGCAGGACTCCCCCCACCCGTTCCTGGTGTTTCGCGACGCGGACTCCCAGCAGGTTTCGGTGATCTTCAGGCGCCGCGACGGACACTTCGGGCTGATTGAGCCGGAGACCTGAGGCGATGGACTTGACTCTGACCCGCGAGCAGGAGATGCTGCGAGAGACCGTGCGCGCCTTCGCCGACGAGGTGTTGAAGCCGCGCGCCGCGGCCTTCGACCGGTCCCGCGAGTTCCCCCTCGACAACTACCGCCGCTGTGCCGAGCTGGGGCTGTGCGGCATGATGGTCCCCGAGGCGTACGGAGGGGCCGGCTTCGACGGCGTGTCCTACGTCATCGCCATCGAGGAGGTGTCGCGCGCCTGCGCCTCGACAGGCGTCATCCTGTCGGTGAACAACTCCCTGTTCTGCGCCCCCGTCCAGCGCCACGGGAGCGAGGCGCAGAAGCGGAAGTACCTCGTTCCCCACGCGCGCGGCGAGAAGATCGGCGCCTACTGCCTGACCGAGCCGCAGGCCGGCTCGGACGCCGGGGCGCTCCGGACCCTGGCGAAGCGGCAGGGGGACCGGTACCTGCTCAGCGGCAGCAAGGTGTTCGTCACCAACGGCATCGCCGCGCACACCTTCATCGTGTACGCGACGCTCCACCCCAAGCTGAAGCACAAGGGGATCTGCGCCTTCATCGTGGAGCGCGGGTTTCCCGGCCTCCGGCAGGGCAAGCCCGAGCACAAGATGGGCATCACCTGCTCCGGCTCGGTGGAGATCGTCCTGGATGAGTGCGAGGTCCCCGCGGAGAACCTGATCGGGCAGGAGGGGGACGGATTCAAGATCGCCATGGCCACTCTGGACGGCGGCCGGATCGGCATCGCGGCCCAGGCCATAGGCATCGCCAGCGCGGCCCTGGAGGAGTCCCTGGCCTACAGCCAGAGCCGGGAGGCGTTCGGACGGCCGATCGCCGACTTCCAGGCGATTCAGTGGAAGCTGGCCGACATGGCCACGGAAATCGACGCGGCGCGGCTCCTGGCGTACCGCGCGGCCTGGGCGAGGGACCACAAGGAGCGCTGCTCGCTCGAGACCAGCATGGCCAAGCTGTTCGCCTCGGAGGCCTGCATGCGCGCGGCGAAGGAAGGCGTGCAGATTCACGGCGGATACGGCTACATCAACGAGTACACGGTCGAGCGCCTGTTCCGGGACGCCAAGATCACCGAGATCTACGAAGGGACCTCGGAGGTCCAGCGTCTGGTGATCTCAAAAGAGATCCTGAGAGAGGACTGACATGAAGCCGAAGAACGCGGGCCGGACGGCCGTGGCGTCCTCGCGCACCCGGCACGACTGGGAAGAGACCACCCTGCGCAAGGCGCTGGAGAAGATACCGGAACGGAAGGCGGCGTTCACCACGGTCTCCAGCCTGCCGATCGAGCGTCTGTACACCGCGCAGGACCTGAAGGACTGGGACCCGGCCGACCGGCTGGGCTTCCCCGGCGAGCCTCCCTTCACGCGCGGCGTCCAGCCCACCCTGTACCGCGGCCGCCTGTGGACGATGCGCCAGTTCGCGGGCTTCGGCACCGCCGAGGACACGAACCGCCGCTTCCACTACCTCCTCGAGCACGGCCAGACCGGCCTGTCGGTGGCCTTCGACCTGCCGACCCTCATGGGCCGCGACTCCGACGATCCGCTGGCGGAAGGGGAGGTCGGCCGGGAGGGGGTGGCCATCGACACCCTCGCCGACATGGAGGTTCTCTTCAAGGGAATTCCCCTGGACAGGGTCTCCACGTCCATGACGATCAACGCCCCCGCGGCCGTGATCCTGGCCATGTACCTGGCGGTGGCCGAAAAACAGGGGGTGCCCCTGGCGAAGCTCGAAGGGACGGTGCAGAACGACATCCTCAAGGAATACATCGCGCAGAAGGAATGGATCTATCCTCCCGTCCCGTCGCTGCGCATCATCACCGACATGGTCGCCTTCTGCACGGCGCGCGTGCCGAAGTGGAACACCATCTCGATCAGCGGCTACCATATCCGCGAGGCCGGATCGACGGCGGCGCAGGAGCTGGCGTTCACCTTGGCCGACGGCATCGGCTACGTGCAGGCCTGTGTCGAGGCCGGGCAGGACGTGGACGCCTTCGCGCCCCGCTTTTCCTTCTTTTTCAATTCGCACAACGATTTCTTCGAGGAGATTGCCAAGCTGCGGGCGGCCCGCAGGATGTGGTGCGCCATCATGCGGGACCGGTTCCACGCGCGATCGCAGCGCTCGTGGATGCTCCGCACCCACGTGCAGACGGCGGGCTGCTCCCTGACGGCCCAGCAGCCGTACGGCAACGTCGTGCGGGTCACGATCCAGGCGCTGGCCGCGATTCTGGGGGGAACCCAATCGCTGCACACCAACGCCCTGGACGAAACGCTCGCTCTGCCGACTGAGGACTCGGCCCGCATCGCGCTGCGCACCCAGCAGATCATCGCGGAGGAGAGCGGTGTCGCCAACACGGTGGACCCCCTGGCCGGGTCGTATTTCGTCGAGTCGCTCACCAACCGCCTGGAACAGGAGGCCTGGAAGTACATCCGTGCCATCGACGGGATGGGCGGCATCGTCCCGGCCATCGAGCAGGGATTCCCCCAGCGCGAGATCGCCGAGGCCTCCTACCTGTACCAGAAACAGGTCGATCAGGCCGAGAAGATCGTGGTGGGCGTCAACCGCTACACCGAGGGGGACACGATGAAGGCGCCGCTCCTCAAGATCGGGCCGGAGGTCGAAAGGGGCCAGGTGGACCGGCTGCTTTCGGTGCGCGCGGGCCGGGACCGGGAGCGCCACGCCCGTGCCCTATGGGAACTGGAGGAATCGGCGAGCGGGAAGGCCAACCTGATGGAGGCCATCCTGGAGGCGATCCGGGCCTACGCTTCCGTCGGCGAGATCTGCGAGGCGCTCAAGAAAGTCTTTTCGGTCTACCGGGAAGGCCGGGTGCACCTGTGACGAGAGGCGGGCGGAAAGTCCGGCTCCTGATCGGCAAGGTCGGTCTGGACGGCCACGATCGCGGCGCCAAGATCGTGGCGCGGGCACTGCGGGACGCCGGCTTCGAGGTCATCTACACGGGGCTGCACCAGACGCCGGAGATGGTCGTGGCGACGGCCCTGCAGGAGGATGTGGACGGCATCGGGCTGTCGCTCCTGTCGGGGGCCCACAATACCATCTTCCCCAAGGTGATGAAGCTGCTCGCCGAAAAGAACAGCGCCGACATCATGGTGTTCGGCGGCGGCATCATTCCCGAAGAGGACCTGCCGCGCCTCCAGGAGGCCGGCATCCGGAAGATCTTTACTCCCGGAACGACCACACAGGAGTTCATCGACTGGGTGAAGGAAAACGTCCAACCGCGCCGGCGCTAGGAGTGTGTCCGGGCATCCGGCCGGCCCGGTCCTATTTCCGGACAGGCACCCGGCCGGGCGAGGATTCCTTGACAGGGTGGTTCCTTTGGGCTAGTTTCTGCCAAGGGCTATGAAACTCCTCATGGTGAGCGTCGGTAAGGCGCGCTACGCGGTGCAGGCCGACGTGGTGATGCGGATTCTCGATCCGGCGCAGGAAGCGGACTTTCACCTGGAGGGGTCCCAGGCCGTGTTCCGCGGGGAGCGTTTCCCATTGATCGACCTGCATGCCGCGGGTGAAGAAGGGCGGGGGCTTTCCCCTTTGTACCTGCTCCTCGAGGGCGCCCGCCGTCGCGCCATGGTATCGGTGGACGGCACCGAGGCCATCCGGGAGGTCCCGGCCGCGGACATCGCCCCGCTGCCGCCGTTCATCTTTCCGCGGCCGGGGCGCGCTTTCCGCGGAGTTTTTTCCGACGGGCAGGCGCCGCGGCTTCTTCTCGATCAGGACGGGATTCTGTGATTGGGCCCGGCGCCTGGCTGATCAGCTTTCGCGTCGGCGGCGCCGAGGCGGCCCTGCCGCTCGGCGTCGTGCGCGAAGTGGTGGCCCGCCCCCCCCTCGTGCGGGTCCCGGGGAGCCACTCGTTCGTGAGCGGCGTGGCGCTGCACGGGGGCGTGGCGCTGCCGGTCTACGACCTGCGGCAGTTCGGCCCCTTCTGGTCGGGCCCGCGACCGGCCCCGGAGGGAGGATTGGCCGCGCCCGGCGAGCACCTGATCGTCTGTGACTGGGGCGAGGCCAGGCTCGCCCTCCTGGGAGAGCGGGTCGATCTTCTGGAACCGGATGGGACGGATCCAGCCGGACGGGCCGGTCCGGATAGAAGGTGCGCGGTGAGCCGTGAATTCGTGAGTGATGTCGTGCGCCGGGACGACGAGCCGGTCGTTCTCCTCGATCCCGACAGGCTGTTCGCGTCTTTGGGCGTGCCGGCGGCGGGCCCGCCGGGCGCCATGGAGGAAGCCGGTGAAGACGATCCTGCTGGCCGATGACAGCATCACCATTCAGAAGGTTGTGGAGCTGACCTTCTCCGAGGCCGATTACAAGGTGATCTGCGTCAGCAGCGGCGGGCAGGCGCTGAAAAAGGCGGCCGAGACACGCCCGGACATCATTCTCCTGGACGTCATCATGCCCGAGAAGAACGGCTATGAGGTGTGCGAGCAGCTCAAGCGCAACCCCTCGACTCGGGGGATCCCGATCCTCCTGCTCACCGGGACGTTTGAACCGTTCGACAAGAAAAGGGCCGATGCCGCCGGGGCGAACGGGCACGTGACCAAGCCATTCGAGTCCCAGGTGCTGGTGGGCAAGGTCGAGGAGCTGATTGCCTCCACCCCGGCCGTCGCCTCGGACGACGAGGAAGGCCGGATGGACATCATCTCGGGCGGTGACATCTACCACGTCGATCCGGGCCGGGCCGCCGAAGGCATGCGCGCCGCAGTCCCCCCGATGGCGGCGCCCCCGTCGCCGGCGCCCGCTGCCGTCTTGCCGGGGGGGGCGTTCGCGGGGGTTTCGCAGGCCGGACCTGCCATGGCTCCCGTCGCCTCCCCGGTCCCGGACCACGTCCTGGATGTCGAGGAAGCAAAGGGGGGCGGCCGGCCCCACCCGGCCATGGCGCCGCCCGATCCAGCGGCCGGCGGGTCCTATGTCGGTTTCGCCGACATCGGCATGGCGGGCGACATGGAAGGGGAGGTCGTTCCCGATCGATTCGACGATCCGGTCTCACCCGCCACGGCGAGAATGCGGCGCGACGAGGTTTCGCCCCCGCGCGAGGCCCACTTCCCCGTCGCAGGCGCAGCGCCAGCGCCCGCTGTTGCCGCCGCAGGACCGGAAGCGTTCGAGGGGTCGTTCGAGCAGGAGTTCGACCTCGTCGACGAGCTGCCGGGCGGCGAGCCCCCCGCTGCCGGGCCGGACAAAGGGCCCGCCTGGTCGCCACCTCCCGAGGCCCCGCCCGCGGAGACCTGGCAGGCGATCGACGAGCCCTCCGGGGATGAGGGACATGCCGCGGTCGCCGCCGCTTTCCCGACGCCTCCTGCCTCCGCCGGGCCGGCTGAGGCCCCGCCCGGGGACGGGGAAGGGCTCGCCCTGACCCCTGAAATGATCGACCTGATCGCCGACAAGGTCGTGCAGCGCCTGGCGGACCGGGTGGTGCGCGAGATCGCCTGGGAGGTGGTCCCGGGCGTGGCGGAGACCATCGTGCGGCGACGGATCAAGGAGCTGGAGGAGGGCGACTCAGGGTAGCCTCGGGCCCTCACCCGGCCGGCCACTCCCTCAGGGGAAAGTAGGTCTCGCGCCTACTTTTTTTGTTGTCCGGCCGCCGGCGAGAGGTCCCGGGGCGCGCGCCCCGCCACCGGAACGAAGAATGGAATCTGCAAAGGCCTTCGAGCCGGGAAAGATCGAACCCCGCTGGTACGACCACTGGCAGCGGCTGGGTGTGTTCTGCGCGCGTCCGGCCTCGCAGCGCCCGCCCCACTCCATGGTGATCCCTCCCCCGAACATCACCGGCCGCCTGCACATGGGGCACGCCCTCAATAACACGCTCCAGGACATCCTGGCGCGCTGGAGGCGCATGAAGGGAGACGACGTGCTGTGGCTGCCGGGGACCGACCATGCCGGAATCGCCACGCAGATGGTGGTGGATCGCCAGCTCCAGAGTGAAGGGCAGAGCCGCGAGGCCCTCGGGCGAGAGGCGTTCGTCAGGCGCGTCTGGGAGTGGAAGGAGCAATACGGCGGCGCGATCCTCGGCCAGCTCAAGCGGCTGGGCTGCTCGTGTGACTGGACGCGCGAGCGCTTCACCATGGATCCCGGGCTGTCGCGGGCGGTCCGGGAGGCGTTCGTCAGGCTCCACGAGGCAGGCCTGATCTACCGCGACGAATTCATCGTCAACTGGTGTCCGCGGTGCCGGACGGCCGTCTCCGACCTGGAGGTCATCCCGCAGGAGACCCAGGGACACCTGTACACGGTGCGCTACCCGTTCGCCGGAGGAGGGGGCGGCATCGAAGTCGCGACGACCCGGCCCGAGACGATGCTCGGGGACACCGGTGTCGCCGTGCATCCGGAGGATGAGCGCTACCGCGGCCTGATCGGACGAATGGTCGTGCTGCCCCTGGTCGGGCGCGAGATCCCGATCGTCGCGGACGAGTTCGTGGAGAAGGAGTTCGGGACCGGGGCGGTCAAGGTCACCCCGGCGCACGACGCGAACGACTTCGAGGCGGGCCGCCGCACCGGCCTGCCGCCTCTGGTGGTGATGGACGACCGGGGGCGGATGAACGACAACGTGCCCGACAGGTACCGCTCCCTGGATCGCTTCGAGGCGCGCAGCCGGGTGATCGAGGACCTGAAGGAGTGCGGGCAACTGGTCGCGATCGCGGACCACCTGCACAACGTCGGCCGTTGCCAGCGCTGCCACACCGTCATCGAGCCGTACCTGTCGACGCAATGGTTCGTCCGTGTGAAGCCCCTGGCCGCGGAGGCCGTCCGCGCCGTGGCCGAGGAGCGCGTGCGCTTCACCCCGCCGCACTGGGTCAACAGCTACAACGAGTGGATGGGAAAGATCCACGACTGGTGCATCTCGCGACAGCTCTGGTGGGGGCACCAGATCCCCGCGTGGCACTGTGAGGCGTGCGCGGAGATCCACGTGGCTCGCGAGGCCCCCGCCGCCTGCCGCCGCTGCGGCGGCCTGGTCTTGAGGCAGGATCCGGACGTTCTGGATACCTGGTTCTCCTCCGCCCTGTGGCCGTTCTCCACGCTGGGCTGGCCCGAGCGCTCGGCGGACCTGGCGCGCTACTACCCGACCACCGTCCTGGTGACCGGCTTCGACATCCTGTTCTTCTGGGTTTCCCGGATGATCATGATGGGCCTGCATTTCATGCAGGACGTGCCGTTCCGCAGCGTGTACATCACCGGGCTCGTGCGCGACGCCGAAGGGCAGAAGATGTCGAAGACGCGCGGCAACGTCATCGACCCGCTCGATCTCATCGATCGCTACGGCGCCGACGCGCTCCGCTTCACACTGGCTGCGATGGCCACGCCGGGATCCGATTTGCCGCTCGCCGAAGAGCGCATGGTGGGCTACCGCGCTTTCGCCAACAAGATCTGGAACGCCGCGCGTTTCGTCCTGCTGAATCTGGCGGAAGAGGGCAGGGCGCCGTCGCCGGCCTCCCTGCCGCCGCGGGCGCGCCTGTCCGTCGCCGATCGCTGGATCCTGAGCCGTCTCACGCGCCTCGCCACGACCGTTGAGGACCGGCTTCGGGAGTTCCGCTTCGACGAGATGGCCAACGCCCTGTACCAGTTTCTCTGGCACGAATACTGTGACTGGTACCTGGAAATGGCCAAGCCGCACCTGCAGCCCGGGGCACCGCCGGCCGAAGCGGCAGTCGCCCGGGCCGTCCTGCTGCACGTCCTGGACGCTGTCCTGAGGCTGCTGCACCCGGTGATGCCCTTCCTGACCGAGGACCTCTGGCAGAGAATCCCGCACCGGGGGGAGACCATCGCCCTGGCGCCCTATCCCGCGCCCGATTCCTCCGGCCTGGACGATGCGGCCGAGCGTGAGATCGAACGGGTGATGGAAGTGGTCTCCCGGGTGCGCAACATCCGCGCCGAGCTGAACATCGATCCAGGCCGCCGCCTGCCCCTCAGGTACCAGGTCCGAGACGGGGACGCGCGGCAGGTGATCGCCGGGAACGCCGGCACCATCGTGGCCCTGGCGCGTCTCGATTCCGTGGAGGAGGCGTCCGACTTGTCCGCGCTTGGACCCGCGGCGCGGGCCGTGGCCCCCGGCCTCGACCTAGCGGTGCCGCTGGCGGGCGTGCTCGATCTCCAGTCCGAGCAGCGGCGGCTACTGCGCGAGATCGACAAGCTGTCGAAGGAGAAGGAGGTCCACTTCCGGAAGCTCTCCAACTCCGAGTTCCTCGACAAGGCCAGGCCCGAGGTGGTGGAGAAATCCCGCCGCATCCACCTGGAGCTGCAAGAGAGAATCGTCCGACTCACCGCCACGGCCGAATCCCTGCGCCTCTGAGCTATCCCCGGTATCCGGTGGCGGCCCGCAGCGCGGCGGCCCGGTCCGGCCTGCCGCTCGAAACCGGGGATGGCTCAGCGGCGCCGCTGTTGACCGCTTTCCGGAGCGTGTGGGAGAATCCCTCCATCCATGCTCGAAGCGGAGATCGTGCGTCGCGCCGTGTGTGCGGCCCTGGAGGAGGATCTGGGCCCCGGGGATGTGACGTCCCGGGTGACGCTCGATCCCGCCGCCAGGGCAAGGGGGGTGCTCGTGGCGCGGGAGCCTCTGGTCGTGGCCGGGCTCCCGGTTGCCAGGGAGGTTTTCCGGCAGGTCGATCCTTCCGTGGCGTTCCAGGAGGCCTGCCGGGACGGTGACCAGCGCGCGGCGGGGGAGGGGGTCGCCACTGTCGAAGGCGCGGTCTTTCCGATCCTCGCGGGAGAACGGACGGCGTTGAATTTCCTCCAGCGCATGTCCGGCATCGCCACGGCGACCCGGCGCGCCGTGGAGCTCGTCGGGGGGACCCGGACGCAGATTTCCGATACGCGGAAGACGGCCCCGGGGCTGCGCCCCTTCGACAAATACGCCGTCCGGGCCGGCGGCGGCACGAGCCACCGCGCCGGCCTGTTCGACGCCGTTCTGATCAAAGACAACCATTGCCGCCTGGCGGGGGGCGTAGGCAGGGCGGTGCGCGGCGCGCGGCGGCGTCTGCGGGAGGAAGCCTCGAGCAAGATGGGCATCGAAGTGGAGGCGGATACCCTCGATGATGTCCGGGAGGCCCTCGCTGCCGGTGCGGACGGCATCCTTCTGGACAACATGGACCGCGAGACGGTCGGGATCGCCGTCGAATTGGCCCACGGACGGGTTTTCCTTGAGGTCTCGGGCGGCGTGCGTGAAGCGGACATCCCGTTCCTGGCCGGGCTCGGAGTCGACAGGATCTCTCTCGGATCGCTGACCCACTCGGTGCGCGCCGTTGATCTGGCCCTCGATCTGGTGCCCGCATGATCGAGGATCAGGCTGCCAGCGCCCTCACCCCGGCGGCCCTGCAGCGGCACCTGCGATCCGCCGTCTTCGGCCATCGCATCGTCTACTACCCGACCATCGGCTCGACCAACAACAGGGCCCTGGATCTGGCGGCGGCGGGCGAGCCCGAGGGCGTCCTGGTCCTGGCGGAGGAGCAGACGGGCGGGCGCGGGCGGCGCGACCGCACCTGGGATTCGCGGGCCCGCCTGGGGATCTACGTGTCGCTCATTCTGCGGCCGGACGTGACCGCCGCCCGGGCGCCCCTGTTCACCTTCACCGCGGCGGTGGCCGTCGCCGAGGCGCTGCGGGACACCTGCCGGCTCGAGACCGGCATCAAGTGGCCGAACGATGTGGTCGTGGGCCGCCGCAAGATCGCCGGCATCCTGGGGGAAACGCGCGGCTCGGATCCGCGGATCCGAGAGATGGTGATGGGAATCGGCGTCAACGTCAACCAGCGCCCGGTGGATTTCGGGGACGCGCTCAGCGATCGGGCCACATCGGTTCGAATCGAGGGCGGGGCGGCCGTCGATCGGGCGCCGGTCCTGGCGGCGATCCTGGAGGGGTTCGAAAGACGCTACGGGCGCCTGTTGCGCGGCGGGAGCGCAGATCTGCTGCGGGAATGGGAGGCCCTGTCGGCGATCCCGCGGGGTCGCAGGGTGATCGTGGAGGGGCCGGGCGGCCGCTGCGAGGGAAACGTGGCGGGAGTGGACGAGGAAGGGGCGCTCCTCCTCGAGGAAGCCGGAGGGGGGGCGCGGCGCGTGCCGTTCGGGGAGATCGTCCAGTCCTACTGGCCCTAGGAGTGTGTCCGACCATTCGGCCGGGCCGCGCCGGAGGACCGATACGGTTCGGGAGGAGACAGCATGCTCCTGGTGATGGACGTCGGCAACACGAACACGGTCCTTGGAGTCTACGATCGGACCCGCCTGCTGGCGCACTGGCGGCTCACCACGGTCCGCGGCCGGACGGTGGACGAGTACGGAATCCTCGCCCGCAACCTTCTCTCCCTGGCCTCGATCGAGGCCTCCGCCATCGATGACCTGATCGTGGCCTCGGTCGTGCCGCCTCTCAACAGCGTGCTGGAAGCCATGGCCCGCGCCTACTTCAAGCTCAAGCCCCTGTTCGTGGAGCCGGGCGTCAAGACCGGCATGCCGATCCTGTACGACAACCCCCAGGAGGTCGGCGCCGACCGGATCGTCAACGGCGTGGCCGCGTTCGAGCGCTGCCGGAGCGCCGCCATCGTGGTCGACTTCGGGACGGCGACGACCTTCGACGCCATCTCGGCCAAGGGAGAGTATCTGGGCGGAGCGATCGCGCCCGGACTTTCGATCTCGGCGGAGGCCCTGTTCGAACGCGCCGCGCGCCTGCCGCGCGTCGACATCCGGCGTCCCCCGGCCGTCATCGGCCGCAACACCACGCACAGCCTTCAGGCCGGCCTGTTCTACGGCTATATCGCGCTGGTGCAGGGGATCGTGGAACGCATGCGGCAGGAGATGACCGCGCCGGTGCGCACCATCGGCACGGGGGGCCTGGTGTCGCCGCTGGAGGCCGATCTGCGCACGATCCTGGACGATCTGGATCCGAACCTGACGCTCGAGGGGCTGCGCATCATCCACGATCGGAACCGATGATCCAGGACGAGGCTCCCGACGAGTACTACCGCACCATCGAGGAAGAGTTCGCGCGGCGCCGGGGCGCCTCGATGCTCCTGTCGCCGCGTGACTGGGGCCTCATAGGCGAGTGGAAGGCGGCCGGCATTCCGCTGCGGGTCGTCCTGCAGGGCATTCACAACGTGTTCGACGCCTTCGAGCGCCGGGCTCTGAAAGGCCGGCGGATCAACTCCCTGTCCTATTGCCGGCAGGAGATCGCTTCCCTCCACGACGTGTATCGCACGCTGCACGCCGTGGAAGCCGGGCGGCCGGAGGCGGCCGGAACGGAGCGCGCCGGGAACGCCGCCGTGACCCGGCACCTGGGCAGGCTCTACCGCAGCGTGCGGGCCGCCATGGCCACGGCGTCGGAAGCGGGCCGCGAGCCTCTCGTGGGTTGTCTGGCGCGGGTCGCCGCGGCGCTCAAGCGGCTGCGCAGGGACATCAAGAGCGGCGCCTTCGAACCGCAAGGGCTGGAGGACCAGCTGCGCCGCCTGGATGATGAGGTGCTTGCGGCGGCCCGGGCGTCCCTGCCACCGGAGACCCTGGCGCGCATCGAAGCGGGCCCGGGGATCGCCCTGCGTCCCGCCCTCGGACGCATGACACCCGAGGCCCGGGACAGGACGAGGCGGTTCCACCAGGAGCGGCTCATCCGCGAGGCCTGCGTCCTGCCGCGCCTCACGTTGTTCGACTGACCCCCGCCGGTGGCGATTGCGCCGCTCTCGCCGCGGGCGGTATGATTGCGGCCCCGCACGGAGAGCCGGGGATGCCAGGAGGCGATGGTGCCGCCCGCCTGGATCTCCCGCACGACCGGGTCTGGACGCCTGGCCCTGATGGGCGCCGGATCCTTCTCAGCCGGCGTCTGCCTGCCGGATCTTCCCTGGAGCGGGCGTGCAGCCCTTCTGCTTGCCTTTGCCCTGTTCGCCCTTCCGCGCCAGGGGGAAGGGCCGCGTCTCCTCACGATGGTGGCGTTCCTGGGCGCCGGAGCCTGGGTGGCGCTGGCGCACGGCGCCAGAGACCCTCTCCCTGACCTGCTGGCCTCCTGG
>JACOUZ010000282.1 GCA_016177515.1 Acidobacteriota bacterium | reverse complement strand
CCTCAGGACCCTCCCGCGGTCGAGGACGACCAGCCGGCTGCACAGCTCCTCCGCCTCCTGCAGGTTGTGCGTCGCCAGCAGGACCGTCTTGCCGTGCTCGCGGTTGAGTCGCTCGAGGACGAAGCGCCTCAGGTGCTTGGCCGCGATCGGGTCGAGGCTGCGCGTCGGCTCGTCGAGGCAGAGAACCGGGGGATCGTGCAGGAGCGCCCGGGCGACCGCCAGGCGCTGCTTCATGCCGGTGGAGTAGCCCATGAAGGGGCGGTCGGCCTGCGGCTCCATCTCGACGACCTCCAGGAGGCCGGCCGAGACGCGCCGCGCCTCCGCGGCCCCCATGCCGTACAGCCGGCCGAAGAACTCCAGGTTCTCCCGCCCGGTCAGCCGCCAGTAGAACGATCGCTCGTCGGAGGTCATGAAGCCGATCGAGCGCTTCACCTGGCGGTCGTCCCGCGCCACGTCCACGCCCTGCACTCGCGCCCGCCCGGCCGTCGGCAGGACCAGGCCGGCCAGGATCTTGAGGAGGGTCGTCTTCCCCGCCCCGTTGGGGCCGAGCAGGCCGAAGAGCTCCCCGGCGCGCACCTCCATGTCCAGGTCCGCCAGGGCGGTGATCCGCTCGGCGCGGCGGAACGGGCGCAGGGCCACCTCGCGCAGGGAGCGTCTCTTGACGTAGACCTTGCTGAGGCTCTCGGCCAGGATCGCCGTGGACATCGCCGCCCCCGCCCCCTTCACGTCCCTGCCGCCCTAACGTCCCTGCAGGCGGCGCGTGTTCCAGATCCTGCGGTACTCCCGGTGCTCGAGGTCGTCCGGGTAGCGCTCCCCCTCCGGGTAGGGGTAGGACGACATGCCGCGAAACGGCAGCGGCTCGACCGTCTCCGGGAAGGCGGTGTGGGGATCCATGTCCTTGCAGTAGCCGCTGGCGTAGAGCATGAAGCTGCGCCTGAAACGGCGCGGCACCTCGGCGAGCCCCTGGACCGGGAACTCCAGGCTCACCTCCTCCCCCTTGCCGAAGATCACGAAGCGATCGTCGGTTCTCGTCAGGAGCTCGGTCACCCTGCCGAAGCGCGTGTAGTCCCCGGTCATGACCCGGAAAGGCTGGGTGTTGTCCAGGATGGAGTAGTCGTAGATTTTCGGCTCGCGCCCGTCGGGGCTGTGCTCCCGCGGGAAGCCGCGGCGGTGCAGGTGGGCCCCGGCCGGCTTCACCTCGGCCACCTTGACCTTTTCGGCGGTCTCGGCCTCGGTCAGCGGCTCGGCGAGGAAGACCTGGTCCCAGAAGACGCGCATGTTGGTGCGCAGCCGGAGCTGCCGCGACTTCAAGGGCGCCTGTTGACTGAGATCGACGCTGATCATGCGCGGCAGCCCCGGCGGGAAGCCCATCGGATCGAGAACCGGACGAAACACCCCCTCGGTGCCGTCGAACATCTCGAGAACCGGCGGCGTCAGGACGACCCCCTTCTGGCTGGCCGCGTAGTTGGCGGAGGAGTATTCGAAGTCCACCCAGCCATACAGGAAGAGAACGGGGCGCTCGAGGCGGCGGACCGATTCGGGGAACTCCAGCGTCAGGTGGTGCATCTCGGCGTAGCCGGCCAGGCGATCCAGCCGGAAGTTGTCGGGGTAGAGACGATCGATCTTCAGGATCGTGTCGGTGACATCGCGATCGTTGTGGTCCCTGGCGCGCGCCGGGAAGACGCGCTCGCCCGGCCGGACCGCCAGCACGCGGTGCGGCTGGCGCTCCTTCCCCCCGAACGCCGCCAGCGGGTAGACCTCGATCTCCCCCGGGTGGTCCAGGACGAGGAGCTTCACCTCGTCGAGGTAGGTGATCTCCTCCAGGTTCTCCAGCAACTGGATTCGGTAGGCGCCGTCGGTGGGGAGGAGCTCGTCGGGGCCGATCTTCACGTACTCCTCCGGCCGGGGCGTGCCGTACACGCCCGGGGCCGTCCACAGGCCCAGGCCCCCCACGCCCAGGAAATCCGTGACGAAGCCGTATTTCCTGCCGTTCCACGCGAACAGGAGCGGGCACGAGGACCCCTTGCGGTCGAGCTCGTTCTCCACGACGCGCTGCCCGGCCGGAACGTCCAGCTCGGACTGCAAAACACCGCCGGGCCAGAGAAGCCTCACGACGTCGGCCAGGCCCCGCTCCCCCAGGCCGAAGTGGGCCGCGGGAGGGGACTGCGACAGGTAGCCGCCCCCCGCCATGACCTCGCGGCGCTGCCAGGTCCGGCCGGCGAGCACTTCGATCTTGGTGCCGATCCCCTCCTTGTTGCTGTTCAGACCGCGCGGCACCACTTCGAGCCAGCGGTTCCGGCTGCCCCCTTCGTTGCGCAGGACGATGGGCGCCCCGCCGTTCTGCGTCACCACCAGGTCGAGGTCGCCGTCGCCGTCGAGATCGGCCGCGGCGGCGCCGCGCCCGTCCTTGACCGCGATCCCTCCGAGACCGGAGGCGGCGGTTTTCTCGGCGAAGCCGCCCGATCCGTCGTTGAGGTAGAGAAGAAGCGCCGATCCGGCGGCGAACAGGTCGAGGTCGCCGTCGTTGTCCGCGTCGAACAGGACCGTTCCGAATGCGTCCGCTCCGGCGGGCTTCGGGATCTCCCGGGCGGTGAACTGCCGACGCGCCCCGTTCAGGTAGAGCCGCAAGGGCGCGCCGGCCCCGGACGCGAACACCAGGTCGGCCAGGCCGTCGCCGTCGACGTCCCCCGCCGCGACCCCGCGCCCCTCGCCCCGCGCCGCCAGGCCGGCATCCTTGCCGCGCGCCGTGAATCCACGGTCCCGCCGATTGTCCAGCAGCGTGTCCGGTCCGCCCGCCGAGGCCAAGACCAGGTCGATGTCACGGTCCGCGTCGAAATCGGCGAAGACCGCCCCCACGCTCCCCTGCGGCGGTCCGGTGATCTTCATCTCCGCCGATCCATCCTTGAACGCCCCGTCCCCCCGGTTCAGGAGCAGGACGGGGGAGGCGATCTCCTGCCCCCCCGGCTGGCGCAGCCGGCAGACCAGAAGGTCGAGGTCGCCGTCGTGATCGACGTCGGCCCACGACGCACCAAGCGGGAACCCGGTGACCGCCGCGTGCGCTTGCGCGGTGACGTCCTTGAACCTCCCCTTGCCGTCGTTCTCGTACAGCGCCGCCCCTCCGAACCGGGTCAGGTAGAGATCGGCGTCCCCGTCGTTGTCGAAGTCGCCGAGGGCCGCCGCCATCCCGGCCCCCTCGAACGTCACGCCGGACAGAGGTGTCGCGTCCTCGAAGGCCAGGCCCCCCTCGTTCAGGTGGATGGAGGGGCGGGCCTTGCCGTCCGCCGCGGCGTTGGCGAACACCAGGTCGGGGAGCCCGTCGCCGTTCAGGTCGCCGACGGCGACGCCTGACCCGTAGCGCGCCGCCCGGGCCCGTGGCCCGGCATCCTTCGCGGCGGAGCCGCCCGCCGTCGTGCCGGGCGCGCCGCCGCCCGCCGGATCGCCGCCCGGCCCTGCATGCCGGAACGTGATCCCGGAGGCCGCTCCGGCGTCGCTGAAGCGGATCTCGACCGGCCGCGGCGGCGCCGGCGGACCGCCGAGGGCGCGGTAGTCGGTGATCACCAGGGCGTAGCGGCCCGCCTCGCCGTACTGGGTGCCGGTCGGGACCGCAAACTTCGGGTTGGCCGACAGCTTCTGGTAGGCCGCCATCTCCCGATCCCCCTCGGCGCGCCGGCCCGCCTGCAGGAGGGCGCGCGCCAGTTGGTAGCGGACCGACATGCTGTTTGGGTCGATCTCGCGCGCCCTCGTCAGGGACGCGATCGCCGGCTCGAAGTCGCGCTGCCGGGCGTAGAGCAGCCCCAGGTTGTACAGGATGTCGCCGTCCTCCGGATCGAGCGCCTGCGCCTTCCGGAGCGCCGCGATCGCCTCCGCCGTCTTCCCGTCATTCTTGAGAATCAGCGCCAGGCCGTAGTGGGCCTGAGGCAGGTCCTGGTCGAGCCGGACCGCCTCCAGGAAGGCGCTCTTCGCGTGGTCGGCCTCCCGGGCGTAAAGGGCCGCGAGGCCCAGGTTCACGAACCCGGGGGCCCAGCCGGGCCTCCCGGCGGTGGCCTTCCGGAACTCCTCCGCCGCCTGCGCGTGCTTGTACTGCTCCATCAGCGCCGCGCCGCGGTTGTTGGCGCGCACCACGTCCTCGAGGCCGGCACCGCCGCCGGCCGGAGATCCCTCGTTTGCGGCACCCGCGGACAGAAACACCGCCGCGCCCGAGACCACGATGGCCAACGCCAGGATGCCGCGTGGTGCCGTCATTCTCATGCGCCTCTCCGCAGGACTCTGCCGGCCGGCTGCGGCCGGAACTCGCCGCCTTTCACCACCCGCAGGCCGTTGATCAGAACGTCGTCGACCCCCGCTGCGTGGCGGCGCGGATCGGTGAAGGTCGACCGATCGGAGACCGCGCGCGGATCGAAGATCACCAGGTCGGCCTTGAACCCTTCCCGGACCTGTCCCCGGTCGCGAAGCCCGAGCCGCTCCGCCGGCAGGGAGGTCATCTTGCGCACCGCCTCCTCGAACGTCAGCAGCCGTCTCTCCCGGACATAGTGTCCGAGCACCCGCGGGAAGGCGCCGTAGGCGCCCGGGTGCGGGAACCCCTTGCCGATCTCCCAGGCGTCGGTGACCAGCGCCAGCCGCGGGGACCGCAAAAGCGGCAGGAGCGGCTCGTCCGTCGCCTCGTCGCCCGAGATGCCGAAGATCAACTGTGTGGCCACCCCCCGCTCCTCCAGAAGCAGGTCGGAGAGGGCATCGAACGGGTCGGCGCCGCGACGCTTGCCAAGGCCGGCGAGCGTCAGGTGCTCGTCCTTCTTGTTGGCCGCGCCGTCGACGTGCGCCAGGCGGATGTGCTCCCAGCCGCACTCGCGTGCGATGTTCATGGTCCAGCGGCCCTCTCCCTCCCAGGGCGGCCACACCGGCGAGGTCTCCGCCACCTCGCGCTTCATGCGCGCCCGCAGGACCGGGTCCCGCAGGCGCTCGAGGAATGCTCCGACGCCGCCGTCCAGGGACCAGGGAGGATACAGCGCCAGCATCGTCGTGCACACCGCCGTGTAGGGGATGACGTCCGCCGTGATGTCGATCCCGTGCCGCCGCCCCGCTTCCTCCGCCTGCAGGATGTCCGGCGCGCCGGACCAGGCGCGGCGGCCGACCGTCTCGACGTGGGAGTGGTGCACCGGAGCACGCGCCCGCCGCCCGACCTCGAGCAGCTCCTCGACCGCCTGCATCAGGGTGTCGCGGCTGCTGCCGCGCTGGTGGAAGGCGGCGAACCCGCCGGCCTCGCCCGCCGCCCGGGCCACAAGGACCAGCTCCTCCGTGTCGGCGAACTGCCCCGGAGGGTAGATGAGGCCGAAGGAGACCCCGAAGGCCCCTTCCTCGACGGCCTGGCGCGCCAGCCGCTCGAGGGCGCGCATCTCGCCCGGCTCCGGCCGGCCGCCCCGCGGCCCCATCGCCAGAAGCCGCAACGGCCCGTGCGCCACCAGGGAGGCCACGTTCAGGACACACCCCTGCGCCTCCACGTGGTCGAGGTAGGAGGCGAACGAGTCCCAGCTCCACGACACGCCCCCTGGCGTGATGAAGCCGCACACCCTCTCGACGTCCTGCCTGGTCTTCCCGGACACCGGCGCGCAGCCGATGCCGCAGTTCCCGAGCAGCTCAGTCGTGATCCCCTGCCGCACGCGTCCCTCGAGCAGGGACGCCTGCTGCTTCAGGGGAAGCGCCAGGCAGAGGTCGGAATGGGAGTGCAGGTCGATGAACCCGGGGGCCACCACCCGGCCGCGCGCCTCGATGCGCTCCGGCGGGCCGCCCCGCCCCGGAGCGCCACCTTGCTCGGGTGCGCCGGCCAGCCCCGGCGCCACGGCGACGATCCGGTCACCCTCTATGCCGACGTCGGCTTCGAAGGCGGGCCCGCCGGTCCCGTCGATCACCTGTCCATGGGCGATGATCAGATCCAGGGGAGGGCTCCGCTTCAGCGGCCGGTGCGGCGGCGCATACCCGTGTGCCGGAGCGCCAGGAACCGCCCCTTGTTCACCTTGAGGTTGCTGGCCCCCTGTCCGCAAGAGGCGCAACCGCCATACGTCTTGCGCGCGTGCCGGTAGCAGCAGTCCAGGAGGTTGTACCAGACGCCGTACTTCCAGCAGAAGAAATCGGCGTCCGCGGGGCGGAAGTTGCACTTCAGGAGAATCCGTCGCCGGGAGCGGCGGGACTCCTCGGGGCCTTCCGGCTCCATCGGAACGATGGTGTGGAGTTGCCCCCTCGCTGAACCCATGCCGGGCATTCTAATGCATTCCCGGGCGGTGTGACCCGCCACGCTCACGGAGGGGTCCCTCAGCCGGAGGCCTTCGCTTGAAGTTGACCGGCCGGGCTGTTACAGTCGCCGGCCCGATGAGAACTCGATTCCGAGCCTTCCTGTCAGCAAGCGCCTTGGTCCTCGGGGCGCTTTCATGGACTTGCGGGCAGGGCGCGCCGAACCTTCCGCCCGAGGAGGCGGTGAGCGTTCCCGGCGCAGGAAATGTCGTCGTGTACGTCGAGGCGCCGCGGCGCACCGCCGGCCCCGTCCTCAAGACCTTCGAGGAGCAGACCGGCATCACCGTCACCGCCAATTACCGGGAGAATCTCGAGGACCGGTTCCTGCCCGCTCTCAAGGAGGAGGCGGCGCAGGGAAAGGTCGATTTCTTCTGGGCCGCGACGCCGCTCTCGGCCTTGGAGATCGCCGAGGGCGGCCTGGCGGCGTCGTTCCGGCCGGCGGGGGCGCGGCCGGTCCCGTCCCAGTACCGCGACCGGCGGTTCCGCTTCATCGGCTTCGCGGCGAACCCGCGGGTGTTCATCTACAACAGCGACCGGCTGAAGCAGGAGGACCTCCCGGCGGAGACCGCCGACCTGGTGCGGGCGCCCTGGGCCGGCCATGGCGCCATGCCGCGCATCGCCTCCGGCGCACCGGCCTTCCACGCCTCCGCCTTGTTCGTCCTGTGGGGCCCCGAACGCGCCCGCTCGTTCTTCGATGCGCTGCGATCGGACGGGACGATCGTCGTCGAGGACGATCGCGCCGTGCGCCGTCTGGTCGCCTCGGGGGAGGCGATGTGGGGCATGATCGGCCTCGACGAGGCAATCTGCGCCAAGCGCGAGGCGGAGCCGATCAACATCCTCTTCCCGGACCGCATGGGGATGGGGACGGTCGTGCCTCCGCAGGTGGCGGTCCTGATGCGCGGCGCGCCCCACCCGGCCCAGGCCAGGGGACTCTTCGACTATCTGTTCAGGACCGAGGGCGCCTGGCTCTTCGGGCAGAACGACTGCCCGCTCCTCACCTTCGTGCCCGACGTCCCGAAGCCCGACTGGATCCCCGCGCTCGCGTCCTTCAACGTGGCCCTGCTCGACCCGGAGGCCGCCGCGCGGGCCTACCGCGAGAACGAGGATTATCTCGCCGCCTGGGGCGTCGGCGGAGGCGCGCCACGCCCTTGACGGCTTGACGTCCAACTGACGGACAGATCGCTGCAAACCCGCACCAGACCTGGATTTTCACGTTGCCGCTCCCTCCGGAGGGTGGTATAGAATATCCAGCCGACCGGGGAGAGGAACCAGCCCCCCCGGATTTCGGGGGGCATGCATGCCAGGCGATCTCACCACCAGCCCGCCGCGTACCCCCGCGGCGGCCACGCGGAAGTTTCGCATCCTGGTCGTGGACGACGACCGGGACAGTGTCGATCTGCTGACCCAGTGGCTGACCATGGGGGGGTACGAGGTCACGAGCGCCGCGGACGGCCAGGAGGCCCTGCGCCGCGCGCAGTCGGATCGCCCCGACCTCGTCCTCCTCGACATCCTGATCCCCCCTCCCGACGGCGTGCAGGTGATGCGCGCCATCAAGAGGGACCGCGTGATGTCCACGATTCCGGTGGTGGTGATGACGGTGAAGCGGGACGTGAAAAGCAAGGTCGAGTGCCTGAAGAACGGCGCCGACGACTACATCGTCAAGCCGTTCCACTTCGACGAGCTCGACGCCGTCGTGCGCTCGTCGCTCAAGAAGCGCTACCTCTACACCTCGCGCGAGCGCGCCAACCGGCAGCTGCGCGACGCCAACGAACGGCTGCTCAAGCTGACCGTCACCGACGAGCGCACCAACCTCCTGAACGACCGCTACCTGAAGCGCCGGCTGGGAGAAGAGTTCAAGCGGGCCCAGCGCTACGGCACGCCGCTCTCGGTCGCCATGCTCGATCTCGATCACTTCAAGGAGGTGAACGACAAGTACGGACACGACTGCGGCGACCTGGTGCTGCGCGAGTTCGGCAACCTGTTGACCGCCAGCGCGCGCACCACCGACATCGTCGGCCGTTTCGGCGGAGAAGAATTCCTCATGGTCCTGCCGAACACCGATGGCATCCGCGCCGCCATCGTCGCCGAGCGCGTTCGCAAAGCGGCCGAGGAGCACATTTACAAGTACAAGGAGTCCCTGGTGCGGATCACGACCAGCGCCGGCGTCGCGTCGGCCCCGGCCAACCCCCAGGTGCACGACGAGAACGAGCTCCTCAAGGCGGCCGATCAGGCCCTCTACCGCGCCAAGCAGGCGTCGCGCAACCGGGTCATCCTCGATCGCGCCTCGATGCCCCCCGACGTGCTCGACGGGGACCTGTCGGCCATCTTCAAGGCCTCATATGAGGACGACCTGCAGCGCGGCCCCGATGTCCCGGAGAGCTGAGGCCGCCCGCCCTCCTCCCGGCCGCCGCGGCGTGATACCCTAGGGCTCCGCTCGGTCATCCCCCGGGGCTGCAAAGGAGGCCCATGCCATCGACTCGCAACGGAGCAGGCGCCCGGAGGCGCTTCGACCCGGTGCGGCTCCTGCTGCGCCTGGGACTCGCCGTGGCCCTGGTCCTGGCCGGGCTCCTGACTCTCGCCTTCATCGACGGGAACTGGCGCTTCGCGCACCTCGAGGCGGCGGCCCCGGCGCGCGTCTTCTCCGCCCCGTTCCCGCTCGCCGAGGACGTCGCGATCTCCAAGGAGGACTTGCAGGAGCGTCTCGTCCGCCTCGGTTACCGGAAGGTCGAAGGACACCCCGGCACCCCCGGCGAGTTCTCCGTCCGTTTCCGCGCCTGCGAGATCTACCTCAACGCCTTCGAGTATCCCTGGGGAAAGACCGACGCGAACCTGCTGCGCGTCAAGACCTCCTTCGGGCGCATCGGCGGCATCGAGAACCTCTCGACCGGCGAGAGGCTGGACCGGGCCCTGCTCGAGCCGGAAACCCTCGGCACGCTGTCGGGCAACGTCAAGGAGGAGCGCCTCGCGATTTCGGTCGACGACCTGCCGAGAACACTCCTCGATGCGGTCGTCGCCGTCGAGGACAGACGGTTCGCGCGGCACTCCGGGATCGACCCCCGGGCCCTCCTGCGGGCGCTCTACGCCAACGTCAAGAGCGGCGAGGTCGTGCAGGGAGGCAGCACCATCTCACAGCAGCTCGCCAAGAACCTCTACCCGGGCGGCGAGCGCACCGTGGCGCGCAAGATCTGGGAGGCCCTCGCGGCCGTCGGCCTGGAGGCGTTCCACAGCAAGGATCAGATCCTGGAGCGCTACCTCAACCAGATCTACTTGGCGCAGCGCGGGCCGACGTCGATCATCGGCGTCGGGGCGGCGGCCCGGCACTACTTCGGCAAGGACGCCCGCTACCTCGACCTGCAGGAGTCGGCCCTGCTCGCCGGCCTCATCCAGTCGCCGGGGCGCTACCACCCGTACCGCCATCCGCGCGAGGCGCGCGAGCGCCGCAACCTCGTCCTGAAGCTGATGCTCGTGGAAGGCTCCATCACGAAGCAGCAGCAGCGGGAGGCCACCGAGACCCCCCTGCTCCTGCGCCCCGAGCCGGCCTCCGACTCGCGCCACGCCCCGTACTTCATCGACTACGTCGCCCAGCAGCTTCACGAGGAGGGCCTGCGCGATCCCGCCTCCCGCCTCGGGATCCGCGTGTTCACCACCCTCGACCCCCTCTTGCAGGCGCGGGCCGAAAAGATTCTCGCGGCCAGCCTGGCGCAGTACGAGAAGACCTACCGCCACCTGCGCCCGCTGGCCGGGGGGGAGCTGCAGGGGGCGTTCGTGGCCCTGCGCCCCTCCGACGGCTCGATCCTGGCGATGATCGGAGGGCGCAGTTACTCCCGCACCCAGTTCAACCGGACCGTCCAGGCGCACCGCCAGCCGGGATCGGCGTTCAAGCCGTTCGTCTACCTGGCCGGCTTCGAGAAGGCCCAGGCGGAGCGCGCCCCCCTGTTCACCGCCGCCACCGTCCTGGACGACTCCCCCCTGGAGATGGAGGTGGCGGGAGAAACCTGGGCGCCGCAGAACTTCGACCAGGAGTACAGAGGCCCCGTGAGCGCCCGCCAGGCGCTGGCGGAGTCGCTGAACGTGCCGACGATCCGGGCGGCCGGGATGATCGGACTCCGCGACATCGTGCGCTCGGCGCGCAACGACGGCATCGAAAGCCGCCTGCAGGCCGTCCCCTCGATCGCCCTCGGGACTTTCGAGATCGTGCCTCTCGAGCTGGCCTCCGCCTACACGACCATCGCCAATCTCGGCACGCGCGTCCTGCCGCGCGCCCTGGTCGCCGTCGTCGACGACAGCGGCAAGGCGTTCTCCGTCCCGATCCGCCCGTCGCAGCAGGCGTCAACACCCCAGGCCGCCTACCTGACGCTCGACCTGATGCGCGACGTCGTCCGCCACGGCACCGGCGCCGGCATCTGGGCGTACGGCGTCGACGGACAGTTCGCCGGCAAGACCGGCACCACCGACGACGGCCGCGACGCCTGGTTCGTCGGCTTCAACCCCAACTTCTTAGGCCTCGCCTGGGTCGGCTTCGACAACAACCGCCCTCTCCGCCTCGGCGGGTCCGCCCTGGCGTTGCCCATCTGGGCCCAGATCGCCCGCGGCGCCGGCCTCGACCCCGACCGCCGCTGGGAGCCGCCCCCGGGCATCGTCGAGCTCGAGATCGACCCCTCGACCGGCCAGCAGGCCAACGGCCGCTGCCCCGACTCCGTCACCGAGATCTTCATCGAGGGCACGGAGCCGCCCGAGTGCGAGTCCCACCAGGGCGGGCTGGATTCGTGGGTGACACGGCTGGTGAACTGGTTCAGTCGGGATTAGTGCACTTCTGTCGCTGGAAACCGCCACCTTCCGGGATGACCTGCACGAAGGCACTCTTGAGGAACGGAATGAGCTCCGACGCGGCTTCGTCCACGAAATCGCTATCGACCCCGATGCTTGCCGGGGCACGATAACCTTGCGCATCTTGAACCGTCAAGGATCCTGGAGGCAGACGCACCCGGTAGAGATTTCCATCCGTCCCCGGCAGTCGTATAATGGGCCCGCAAACCTGGAGGTCGCGTGCCGGGTGGACCAACAAGATGCTGAGCAGAATCCTGCGGCAGCTGTTCTCGCGTTCCTCCTCCGTTTGTCCTTCTCCCCGGGACTGATATGGATTGGTAAGCACCTTTCTACCGTGAAGGTTACATAGGGGAGACCGGCTCCCGACTCGGACTGCCACCCCCTGCGGGAGGGTCGGGCATGAATGAGGTCACCGTCGGCATCGGAGGCGCGGCGGGCGACGGGCTGGACAAAACAGGTGACACCCTGGCCAAGACTGCTGCCCGGCTGGGGCTGTACGTTTACGCCTACAACAGCTACCAGTCGGTCATCCGCGGCGGGCACATCTGGCTGCGGCTGCGCCTGGGCGAGCGACCGCTCCACTCGCACGGCGACCACCTCAACGCCCTGATCGCGCTCAACCAGGACTCGATCGAGCGTCACGCCCCCGAGATCGAGCCGGGGGGCGTGCTCCTTTACAACGCCAACAAGCTCCGCTTGAACCTGGGTCTGCGCGAGCAAGTCAAGCCCCTCCCCCTGCCAGTGGGTGAGCTCACGCGAACCCTGGGGCGCGTCCAGCCGATCATGCAGAACACCGTGGCCCTCGGTGCCCTCGTCTACCTGATGGGACTGGAATTCGAGGTGGCGACCGGCGTCCTGGCGGACACCTTCCGCCACAAGGGGCAAGACATCGTGGATCAGAACGTGGCACTGCTCCGCGCCGGCTACGGCTACGTTCGCGAGAAGCTCGCGCCGATCGGCCCCCGGTGGACCTTCACCCGGACCCGCCGGCCGTTCATCACCGGCAACGAGGCGTTTGCCATCGGCGCGGTCGCCGCCGGCTGCAAGTTCTACTCCGCCTATCCCATGACGCCGGCCTCCTCCATCCTTCACTGGATGGCGGCCCACGGCGAGCGCTGTGGGGTGGTGGTCAAGCAGTGCGAGGATGAGCTGGCTGTGGCCAACATGGCAATCGGCGCGGGTTACGCAGGGGTGCGCGCGATGTGCGGCACCTCGGGCGGCGGCTTCGCCTTGATGACCGAAGCGGTCGGCATGGCGGGGATGATTGAGGCCCCGGTGGTATTCGTCGAGGTTCAACGAGGCGGTCCGTCGACCGGCATCCCGACCAAGACCGAGCAGGGCGACCTGAACCAGGTCCTGGGGGCCTCCCAAGGCGACTTCCCCCGCATCATCATGGCACCCGGCGACACCGCGGACTGCTTCCATTCCGTCGTGGAAGCCTTCAACCTGGCCGAGAAGTATCAACTTCCCGTGATTCTCATCTCCGATCTGCTTTTGTCCGAGCACCCCCAGACCATCGAGCCCGACGACCTGAGCGCCCGGGTGCCCATCGACCGCGGGCAGCTCGTCACCGAGTGGCACGGCAAGGACGGTCCGTTCAAGCGGTTCGCCTTCACTCCGACAGGTATCTCCCAGCGCGCCCTGCCCGGGACGGCCAATGCCGAGCATGTGGCCGCGACCGACGAGCACGATGAGGAAGGCATCCTGATCAGCGACGTTTTCACCAACCCGGCCGTCCGCCGAAAGATGGCTGAAAAGCGCATGAGGAAGCTCGACCTCGCTCTCCGGGAACTGCCCGCGCCGCGGCTCCTGGGCCCGGCCGACGCCCAGGTCACCCTGGTGGGCTGGGGTTCGACCCGAGGAGTCATCGCCGAGGCCATCCAGCAGCTGGCCGCTGACGGGATACGCGCCAGCCAGCTCCACTTCAAGTATCTGCTTCCGTTCCACGCCCCCGAAGCCGCTGAGATCCTGGCCAGTTGCATAAAGACGATCTCGATCGAGAACAACTCGACCGGTCAGTTCGCCCGCTATCTGCGCGGGGAGACGGGCCATGCCGTGTCCACGCAGATCCTGAAATACGACGGGGAGCCCTTCGAGCCCCAGCAGATTGCCGAGCGGGTCAAGGCCATTTTGGAAGGTCAACTGCGCAGGCTCGACGTCACCGAGGCAGAGGCGCGCGAAATCGCCTACCACTACCTGCGCTCGCGCCTGGGCGAAGAGTTGCGACCGGGGCGGCTCGAGCGCTTGCCGGCCGAGCGCCAGGACGAGCCGCTCTGGCGGG
>JACOUZ010000291.1 GCA_016177515.1 Acidobacteriota bacterium | reverse complement strand
TATCCTAGATACAGTTGTTACAGCAGTCAAGAGCCCCGCTCGTAGCGCACTCACGACAGTAACAGACAGGAATGGTGAGCTCTTCGCGATCCATTACAAGCGGGCTGCTACGAATTGGGGCGCGATGACGGCGGAGGGGTGTCCGCGGAGGCGGGTTAAGGTTCGAACGGTCGTCGGGCGGGCTACCAGGCGATCCCAGTTCGCGAGCCGTCTGCGGTGTCACGCGGTACCGGGTGGTCTCTTCGCCTGGGAGCTGGGCCGGCGAAGGGACGGCGTGCCACTGGACCGTTTCATCGAAGACGTCAAGTGGGACAGGATCCCAGGGAGACCGGGGATGGAGAGCGTCGAGTGACGGGGCGTCCGCGGGTCCTCCCTGGCCTAAGCCCCGTGATCGTTGACACTTCGGCGGGGCGTGTGCTACTTTCCGCCGTTCCGAAGAGCGTGTCCCGGAGGCGCCACGGGCAGGCGGCGCGCGCCGGATCTTTAATGATGCCTCCCGGCGTCCTTTCGGTCCCGGCCGCCGGCCCTTCCCTGTCCGGAGAATACGAGTGCAGCCAGTCGCAGTCGCGAAGAGGTATGCGCGGGCCCTCGCCGACCATGTCGAACAGGCCGGCGGGCGAGGCAGGCCGGGCAAGCCCGCCAGGCCGGGCCGGAAAGCCGCGTCGGATCTTGAAGCTGTTGCGGACGAGCTGGATCTCATCGCCCGGGTGCTGGGCGCGGACGCGAAGTTCCAGCGCTTCTTCGCGGATCCCTCCATCGGCCAGGACGACAAGCGGGCGGCGATCGACGCGCTGGCGAAGAAGGCGAAGCTGGGCGCTGCGCTGCGCGATTTTCTCCTCGTCCTGGTCACCAACCGGCGGCTCGGGGCGATAGGCGCCATCCGCGATGCCTTCAGCGCGATCAAGGACGAGCGCATCGGCATCGTCTCGGCGGAGACGACGACGGCGGTGCCGATCTCGGCGGCCGAGGCGAAGCGCCTGCACGAGGCGCTGGAGAGCATGACCGGCCGGACCGTGAGGGTCACGCATCGCGTGGACCCCGCCGTCCTGGGCGGGGCGCGCACCCGCATCGGGTCGAAGGTCTACGACGGCACGCTCAGGCACCAGCTGGAAGTTCTGCGTGACCGGCTCGTGGGGCTGCGGTGATCGGCCGGACCCGGGCCGCCGTTCACCCCGGGCTTTGACGGACACTTACCAGGAGAACGCCGCATGGCGGAGATCAAGGCGGACGAGATCACCAGCGTCCTGAGGCAGCAGATCGAGGGGTTCAAGGGGGGCGTGGACGTCTCCGAGGAGGGGACGATCATCTCGGCGGGGGACGGCATCGCCCGGGTCTACGGCCTGGAGAACTGCATGGCCGGGGAGCTCCTGCAGCTGCCTCACAACGTCTTCGGCATGGCGCTCAACCTTGAGGAAGAGTCGGTCGGGGCGGTGCTGTTCGGCGAGTTCACCAAGATCAAGGAAGGGGACACGGTCAAGCGCACCGGCCGCATCACCGAGGTCCCGGTCGGCGAGGAGCTCATCGGCCGGGTGGTCAACCCGCTCGGCATGCCGCAGGACGGCAAGGGGCCGATCGCCACGAAGAAGACCGGGCACCTGGAGCGCATCGCGCCGGGGGTGGTCGACCGCCAGCCGGTGAAGGAGCCGCTGCAGACGGGCATCAAAGCGATCGACGCGATGATCCCGATCGGCCGCGGGCAGCGCGAGCTGATCATCGGCGACCGCCAGACCGGCAAGACCGCCATCGCCATCGACACCATCCTCAATCAGAAGGACAGCGGCGTGATCTGCATCTACGTCGCCATCGGCCAGAAGCGCTCTACGGTGGCGCAGGTGGTCAAGACGCTGACCGACCTGGGGGGGCTGGGGTACACCATCGTGGTGACGGCGTCGGCCTCGGAGCCGGCGACCCTGCAGTACATCGCGCCGTACGCCGGCTGCTCCATGGGGGAGTATTTCCGCGACAGCGGGCGGCACGCGCTCCTGATCTACGATGACCTGAGCAAGCACGCCGCGGCCTACCGCGAGATCTCCCTCCTGCTGCGCCGGCCGCCCGGCCGCGAGGCGTACCCGGGGGACGTCTTCTACCTGCACTCGCGCCTCTTGGAGCGCGCGGCGAAGATGAGCGACGACCTCGGCGGCGGGTCGCTCACGGCGCTGCCGGTCATCGAGACGCAGGCGGGGGACGTGTCGGCCTACATCCCGACCAACGTCATCTCGATCACCGACGGGCAGATCTACCTGGAGGGGGACCTGTTCTTCTCGGGCATAAGGCCCGCCGTCAACGTCGGGCTGTCGGTCAGCCGGGTCGGCGGCAACGCGCAGATCAAGGCCATGAAGCAGGTCGCCGGCACGCTGCGCCTCGACCTGGCGCAGTACCGCGAGCTCGCGGCGTTCGCGCAATTCGGCTCCGACCTGGACAAGGCAACCCAGGCGCAGCTGGCGCGCGGCAAGCGGCTCACCGAGCTCCTGAAGCAGCTGCAGTACCGGCCGTTGTCGGTCGAGAAGCAGGTCATCTCCATCTTCGCCGGGGTGAACGGCTTCCTCGACGGCCTGGAGGTCGCGCAGATCCGCCCGTTCGAGGAGGCGCTGTACAAACACCTCGACGGCCCGGGGCGGCCGCTGGCCCGGAAGCTCCTGGAGAAGAAGGCGATCGACGACGGGATGAAGGCGGAGCTGCGCAGCATGCTCGATGCCTTGAAGAGCGATTTCATGGCGAAGGTCGCCGCCGCCTGACAACGCCGCCCGCACCGAGAGACGATGGCCAACGTCCGCGATTACCGCACGCGCATCCGCAGCGTCAGGAGCACGCAGCAGATCACGCGCGCCATGAAGCTGGTGTCGGCGGCCAAGCTGCGCCGGGCGCAGGACCGGATCCTTTCGGCGCGGCCCTACGCGCGCAAGATGCTCGAGGTGCTGTCGTCCCTCGCCGCCCGCGCGCGCCCCGAGCGGCACCCCCTCCTGAGCAGGCGTCCGGAAGAGAAGGTCCTGGTCGTGGTGATCACCGCCGACAAGGGGCTGTGCGGCTCGTTCAACACCAACATTTTGAACCGGGCGCGGGCCTTCCTGAACGAGCGGATGGGGAGCGCGGCCGGCGGGGAGGGCGCGGGGGCCGGGGAGAAGATCCAGGTCGACATCATCGGCCGGAAGGCCCGCGACTGGTTCCGGCGGCGCGACTACCCTGTGCGCCGCACGGTGGTGGACATCTTCCGGGACGTCTCCTTCGAGGAGGCGCGCGGCATCGCCGGCGATCTGATCGATCTCTTCTCGCGCGGCGAATTCGACGCGGTTTACCTGGTCTACAACGAGTTCAAGTCGGTGATGCAGCAGCGCGTGGTGGTGGAGCCGCTGCTGCCGATCCCGCGGGCCGTCTTCGGGCCCGCCGCCTTCGGCGAGGCCGGCGCGCCCGAAGACTACATCTACGAGCCGGACCAGGAGACCCTTTTCGCCGCCCTCCTGCCGAAGCACGTGATGATTCAGGTGCAGCGGGTGCTCCTGGAATCGGCCGCCGCCGAGCACGGCGCCCGGATGACGGCAATGGAGAACGCCACCAAGAACGCGGGCGATATGATCGATTCGCTGACGCTGCAGATGAACAAGATCCGCCAGGCGTCGATCACCAAGGAGATCCTCGAGGTCGTCAGCGGCGCCGAGGCGCTGAAGTAGCGGGCCCGGATGAGGACGCCGCTGAGGGCCGGCGAGGAGCTGGTGGCGATGGCCCGCCGCCACTGGATCGTGCTGAGCGGGCCCTTCGCGGTGGCGCTGTTTCTGCTGGGATGCCTGATCGGGGCCTGGTTCATCAAGAGGCCCGGGGTCGTCCCGGCGGCGGGTGCGGCGCTGGCGCTCGCCGCTTTTTGGGCGGGCTGGCGCTGGCTCGAGTGGCGCTGCGATCTCTGGGCGGTGACGTCGCAGCGGGTGATCGACGAGT
>JACOUZ010000312.1 GCA_016177515.1 Acidobacteriota bacterium | reverse complement strand
GGTAGTTCTGTCCGTCGTTCAGCCGGTGGGCCGGCGTCGGACGGGAGTCGTCGAGGGCGAACACCCGGGCCGCGAGAAACGCCGAGTAGTAGCGGTAGCCGATCGTCAGGATGCAGATTGCCGCGATCAGGATCGGCCATGCGTTCATCCGGTGATGCTACCACGGGAGGCGGCCGCGGCCGCCGGGCGGACGCCTTCTTCCGCCCGCTCCGGGAAGGAGACCGGCGGCAAGAGGATATAATGCCGTCCCATGTCGCGTCCTGAACGCTGCCCTCGGTTCTGGTGAGAGGGACGCGGTGCTGTGCCGGACTAGCGGGTGGAAGTCCCGCCGCGATAAGCCCGCCGGGGCGTCGCGTAGCAGGCTCCGGACGCGGGAAGAGATTCCTGCGGACCGAGCGGAGCGTCGAAAGCCCTCCGCGCGCCGTATGGCGTGCGGGAGGGGAGCAAAGCCGTGGGCCGAACATCAAGTGAACCTTGCAGCCTCGTGAGATAGGAGCCGAAAGGCGGAGTGGCCGAGCCGGTCATGTCACGGCGAAGGCAACAGACTGCGCGTACGAGAACCGGAGGCGCGCAGGACACTCCCGGGGTACGGAGGACGGCACGCAGCGACAGTCGGGCACGGAACAGGAGAGACCCTCCCCGGCGGCCACGTCGGGCGAAGGCGGTCCCTATAAGCCGATGGTGAAAGGGGGCCGTGCCGGGAGGGAGTCCGAGGGGCCCATAGTACCGGGGAAGCCGGGACGGACAGACCCGGCGGAGGGAAGGGGCCCTGGTTTCGTCGCGTCCGCGACCGGAGGTAAGTGCGAGGGCATGGCCGCGAGGCCCAACAACCCCGAAGACAAAGCACGACAACTCCAGCGCGGACTGTACATGGCTGCCAAGCGCAGCCGGGGGCGGCGCTTCCATGCGCTGTACGACCGGATTCGCCGGGGTGACGTCCTGGCAGAGGCATGGAGGCGCGTGAAGGCCAACGGGGGTGCCGCCGGGGTCGATGCGGAGAGTCTGTCGGCCATCGAGCGGCAGGGCGTGGCGCCGTTTCTGGAACAGGTGGCGCAACGCCTGCGGGACGGGCGGTACCGGCCGCAGCCGGTGCGGCGGCGGTACATTCCGAAGGGGGACGGGACACAGCGGCCACTGGGGATACCGACGGTGCGCGACCGGGTGGTACAAGCGGCAGCCAAGCTTGTACTGGAGCCCATCTTCGAGGCCGATTTCCGGGAGTGTTCGCACGGATTTCGGCCGCGCAGGGGGGCGACGGGCGCGCTGGAGACGATTCGCCTGCACGGGGGTCGTAACCACCGCTTCGTCGTCGATGGGGACATCCGTCAGTTTTTCGACCGGCTGGACCGGTCAAGACTAATGGACCTCCTGAAGCGGCGCATCTCGGACCGGCGGGTCCTGAAGCTTGTGCGGCAGTGGCTCGAGGCGGGGGTGATGGAGGGCGGGGCGGTGAGGGAGACCCTGGCGGGAACCCCGCAGGGGGGCGTCATCTCGCCGCTTCTCGCCAACATCTACTTGCACGTCCTGGACGAGACCTGGGAGCGCGACTACCGGCACCTGGGTCGCCTCGTGCGCTACGCGGATGACTTCGTCGTCCTGTGCCGCAGTCGGGCCCAGGCGGAGGAGGCCCTGCGGCGCGTGCGGGAGATACTCGCCGGGATGGGCCTGGAACTGCACCCGGAGAAGACGCGCGTGGTCGAGCTCGGTCTCGGCCGCCAAGGCTTCGTGTTCCTGGGGTGCCACCTGCGGGTCATGCGCTCGCATTTTAAGGGACGCACGTACCTGTTTCGGTGGCCCTCGGCGAGGGCGATGCAGCGTGTTCGCGGGCGCATCCGGGAGCTGACGGACCGTCGGCGGAGGGCCGGGATGAAGGACATCCGGGAAGTGGTCCGGGACCTGAACCCGGTGCTGCGCGGCTGGGGGAACTACTTCCGGACGGGGAACGCGTCGCTGAAGTTCCAGCAAGTCGACCGCTACGTCAACCAGAGACTCGTCCGGTTGATGTACCGGGGACGCCGGGACGGCACGCGACCGTTCGCCAACCGGGAGTGGCCACCGGCCCGCTTCGCGGAGGAGTTCGGCTTGCACCGCCTGGTCGGCACGATTCGCTATCCCGGGAGCGTGCACGCAGCATGAGAAGACGATCCGTAAGCCGTGTGCGGGAAATCCGCACGCACGGTTTGAAAGGGGGATTCAGGAACCCGGGCCCGCAAGGGCACCGCGCCTGATTTCTACCAATGGTGCAGGCGCCTCCCTCCCCTCCGATCCCGCGATCCTCCGGGAACCTGCCCGGGAGGAGCGGCCTGGCTGCGTTCCTGGCGCTGGCGTCGACCCTCGCCGGCTGCGGCTACCACCTGGCCGGGCACTCGACCACGCTGCCCTCAGGGATCACGACGATAGGCATCCCGACGTTCGTCAACCGCACCAACAGGCCGGAGCTGGAGCAAAGGGTCACCGAGCACATCATCGACGAGTTCACCACCCGGGGGCGCGTGCGCATCGTTCCGGGGGAGGAGGGGGCACAGGCTGTCGTGAGGGGAGATATCCTGTGCTATGTGGTCACTCCGGTGGTCATGAGCCTGCTCGGCCGGGCCACGCGCTTCGAGATCCTGATCACGGCCCACGTGGCGCTGAGCGAGATCACCACCGACCGGGCCCTGTGGGAGGACGACCACTTCCTG
>JACOUZ010000048.1 GCA_016177515.1 Acidobacteriota bacterium | reverse complement strand
TCTCGATCACCATGCTGCAGGGGGCGCCGCAGACGAACATCATCCCGACGGTGGCGGAGGCGCGCGTGGACATCCGCCTGCTGCCGGGCCAGGACCCCGCTGCCTTCCTCGATGAGATCAAGAAAGTCGTCGAGGAGCCGGGGGTGTCGGTGGAGACGATCGGCAAGGACCTTCCGGCGACCGCCTCCCCGGTCGACGGCGAGCTGATGAGCGCCATCGACCGGGCCCGCGCCCGCCACCATCCGGACCTGGTTCTCGCGCCGACCATCCTGACCGGCTGGACGGAGAGCGCCCTGATGCGGACGCTCGGGATCAAGGCCTACGGGTTCGAGCCGTACGTCCTGGACGAGTCGGAGCAGCGCCGGGCGCACGGGAACGACGAGCGGATCTCGATCGACAACGTCCGGCTGGGCGCGCGTCTCATGGAGGAGATCGTGCGGGACGTGGCGCGCTGATGGACCGGTCCCTGTCCGCCATCCTGAGGCCGCGGTCGATCGCGGTGGTCGGGGCGTCGCGCCAGCCGCAGTCGATCGGCCGGGAGATCCTGCACAACCTGATCCAGTACGGCTTCACGGGGCCGGTCTATCCGGTGAATCCGCACGCCGAATCGGTCCACTCGATCAAGTGCTATCCGAGCCTGCGCGACATACCCGGTCCGGTCGATCTGGCGGTCGTCGTGGTGCCGAAGGGGAGTGCGGCGCGGGTGGCGGACGACGCGGTGGCCCGGGGGGTGCACGGGCTGGTGGTGATCACGGCCGGCTTCCGGGAGGTGGGGGGCGAGGGGGAGCGCCTGGAAGAGGACCTGAAAGCCCGGGTGCGCGCCGCCGGCATTCGCATGGTCGGCCCGAACTGCATGGGAGTGATCAACACGGACCCGGAGATCCGGATGAACGCCACGTTCGCCGCGACGCGCCCGGAGCCCGGCACGGTCGGTTTTATGTCGCAGAGCGGTGCTTTGGGCGAGGTCATCCTGGCGCACGCGCGCGAGATCGGGCTGGGGATCGCCTATTTCGTCAGCATGGGGAACAAGGCGGACATCTCGGGCAACGATCTGATCGAGGCCTGGGAGGACGATCCGCGGGTGAACGTCATCCTGATGTACCTGGAATCGTTCGGGAACCCGACGCGCTTCCTGTCGATCGCGAGGCGGGTGACGCGCAAGAAGCCGATCCTGGCGGTCAAGTCGGGGCGCACCGCCGCCGGGGCGCGGGCCGCCTTCTCGCACACGGGGGCGCTGGCGGGGACGG
Source organism: Acidobacteriota bacterium (assembly GCA_016177515.1). Classification (GTDB taxonomy): domain Bacteria; phylum Acidobacteriota; class Polarisedimenticolia; order Gp22-AA2; family Gp22-AA2; genus Gp22-AA3. The sequence continues at coordinate 7,567 of JACOUZ010000048.1, read as the reverse complement.
GGGCGGCGTACGACACGCTGCTCGATCAGGCGGGGGTGATCCGGGTCGACTCGATGAGCGAGATGTTCGATCTGGCGACCGCCTTCGCGCACGAGCGGCCGCCGCGGGGGAGCCGGGTCGGCATCCTCACGAACGCCGGGGGCCCGGCCATCATGGCGACGGACGCGTGCGCCACGCTGGGCCTGGAGGTCAAGGAGCTCGGCGCGGATACGCAGGCGAAGCTGCGGGCCGTTCTCGTCCCGGAGGCGAGCGTGCGCAACCCGGTCGACATGGTGGCGGCGGCCGACGCCTCGAGCTACGCGGGGGCGCTCGCGGTCCTGAAGGACGACCCGGGGATCGACGGGCTGATCGTGATCTTCGTGTCGCCGATCATGATCAACGCGCTGGAGGTGGCGCGCGCCATCATCGCCGCCTCGAAGAGCGCCCGGCTGCCGATCCTGACCTGCTTCATGGGGAAGGAGCAGGGGCGGCGGGGGGTGGAGGAGCTGCGGCGGGCCGGCGTCCCGGTCTACCTGTTTCCCGAGGAGGCGGCGCGCGCCATGGCCGGCCTCGACCATCACCGGCGGATCCGGGAGCGCGTGGAGGGGGCGCACCGGGTCTTCGAGATCGACCGGCCGCGCGCCCTGGCGGTTTTGCGCGCCGCGGCGGCGGCGGGCCGGGCCGCGCTCCTGCCGGAGGAGACGGAGGATCTCCTGCGCGCCTACGGCCTGCCGCTGGCCCCGTCGCGGATGGCGGCGGACGCGCAGGAGGCGGTGGCGGCCGCGGTGCAGGTGGGATTCCCGGTCGCGGTCAAGGGGGTGGCCGAAAGGCTGGTGCACAAGTCGGAGGCGGGGGCGGTGCGGCTGGATCTGCGCGACGTCGGCGAGGTCGACAAGGCCTGCCGGGCGATGCGCGAGTCGCTCGGGGACCCGCGGCTCCGCTTCCAGGTGCAGGCGATGGTGCGCGGCGGGCGCGAGACGATCCTGGGGATCGCCCGCGATGCGAAGCTGGGGCCGATCCTGATGTTCGGGCTGGGGGGGATCTTCGTCGAGGTGATGAAGGACGTCGTGTTCCGCATCCTGCCGGTGACCGACGTCGAAGCGCGGGAGATGGTGCGCGGCATCCGCGGGCACCCGCTCCTGGCGGGGGCGCGCGGCGGGCCGCCGGCCGACGAGGAGTTCCTGGTCGAGGCGCTCCTGCGCCTGGGTCAGATGGCGTCCGACCATCCGTCGATCGAGCAGGTGGACATCAATCCTCTCCTGGCGGGACCGGACAGTACGTCGTCGTTCGTGGTGGACGCGCGCGTGCGCATCGCGTTGACCGCGTAGATGTCTTCCACCATAATGCCGGCATGCCGCGGCAGCGCAGGATCGGGCCGGTGAAATCTCGCGCCACTACGGTCTTGTGCGTGCGCCACGGCGGCAAGGTGGCGATGGGCGCCGACGGTCAGGTGACGCTCGGCAACGCCGTCATGAAGCACGGGGCGCACAAGATCAGGCGCCTGTACAAGGACAGCGTCCTGGCCGGTTTCGCGGGCACGGCGGCGGACGGCTTCGCGCTGTTCACGCGCTTCGAGGCGAAGCTGGAGGAGTACCACGGCAACCTGGAGCGGGCCGCGGTCGAGCTGGCGCGCGACTGGCGGACGGATCGGGCGCTCCGGCGGCTGGAGGCCCTCCTGGTCGTGGCCTCCGACAAGCGCTCGTATCTATTGTCCGGGACGGGGGATCTGATCGAGCCGGACGACGGCCTCCTCGCCGTGGGATCGGGCGGCCCGTGCGCCCTGGCGGCTGCGAGGGCCCTGGCGCGCCGGACGGATCTGGGCGCGCGCGAGATCGTCGAGGAGGCCCTGAAGATCGCCGCGGAAATCGACATCTACACGAACGATCGGATCGTGGTGGAGGAGCTGTGAAGGGGGCGAGGCGTCCGCTTCCGGCCGCCGGGGACGGCGCCGCGAAGGTGGCGGAGCCGGCCGCCGAGATGACTCCCCGGCAGGTGGTCGAGGAGCTGGACCGGTACATCGTCGGGCAGCAGAAGGCGAAACGGGCGGTGGCGATCGCGCTGCGCAACCGGGTGCGCCGGCTGAAGCTGTCCCCCGACATGGCGGAGGAGGTGGCGCCGAAGAATATCATCATGATCGGCCCGACCGGGGTCGGCAAGACGGAGATCGCCCGGCGTCTGGCGCGCCTGGCCGGGTCGCCGTTCATCAAGGTGGAGGCCTCCAAGTACACCGAGGTCGGATACGTGGGCCGCGACGTCGAGTCGATGGTGCGCGATCTGGCGGACATCGCGGTGGAGATGGTGAAGGCCGAGCGCTCGCGCGAGGTCGCCGCGATCGCCCGGTCCCACGCGGAGGATCGGCTCCTGGACGTCCTGCTGCCGGCGGCCCCGCCCCGCGACGCCGTGGTCGTCCCCGAGGCGCAGGATCAGTTCCAGCGCACGCGCGAAAAGCTGCGGCTGCAGCTGCGCGAGGGGCTCCTGGAGGACCACCTGGTCGAGATCGAGGTGAAGCAGGACTCCTTCCCGGCGTTTCGCATCTTCGGCGGCGGCGGGCTGGAGGAGATGGACATCAACCTGCGCGAGTCCCTGGGAGGGCTGTTCGGCGCCCGCCGGAAGCCGCGCCGGGTGGCGGTGCGCGAGGCCCGCGAGATCCTGCAGCGGGAGGAGGAGGACAAGCTGGTCGATCTCGACGCCGTGAAGCGGGAGGCGCTCCAGCGGGTCGAGGAGTCGGGGATCGTGTTCATCGACGAGATCGACAAGATCGCCGGGCGCGAGCGGGGAACCGGCCCGGACGTCAGCCGCGAGGGGGTGCAGCGCGACCTTCTGCCTCTGGTCGAGGGGACGCGCGTCACCACCAAGCACGGGATGGTGCGGACCGACCACATCCTGTTCATCGCCTCGGGCGCCTTCCACGTCAGCAAGCCGTCCGATCTGATTCCCGAGCTGCAGGGACGCTTCCCGATCCGGGTGGAGCTGTCCTCCCTGGGGTCGCCGGAGTTCGTGCGCATCCTGACGGAGCCGAAGAACGCCCTCATCAAGCAGTACGAGGCGCTCCTCCTGACCGAGGGGATCGAGCTGGTGTTCACCCAGGACGCCGTCCGGACGATCGCCGAGATGGCCGCGGAGGTCAACAGGCAGTCCGAGAACATCGGCGCCCGGCGGCTGCACACGATCCTGGAGAGGCTCCTGGACGTGGTCTCGTTCGAGGCGCCCGAGATGGCCGAGAGGAAGTTCACGATCGACGCGGACTACGTGCGCCGGATGCTGGCCGACATCGTGAAGGACCAGGACCTGAGCCGCTACATCCTGTAACGTGCCTCTCCCGTCCCGTTCCGACCCGCGCGCGGCCCGGACGAGGGGCGCCCGCGCGCTGCCGCCGGCGGCCGCGGTCCTGTTCGCGGCCGCGGTGGCCGCCTTCCCCGGCTGCGGCAAGCGGGGCCCCCCCCAGCCGCCGCTGCGCGTCACGCCCCGGCCGGCGCAGAACGTGCACGTGCGCCAGACGGGGGCCGACGTGGTCATCGAGGCCGGCCTGTCGATGTCACGGACCGACGGCACGCCCCTCGGCCCCGGCGCCTCGGTGCGCGTCCTCCGGATGCGCGCGACGCCGACGCTGAGGCCCGGCGCCGTGTCGCTCCGCTACCTGATGAGCGTGTTCCGGAAGGAGGCGAAAGTGATCGGCACGCTCTCCGGTGCGTCGCTCCAGCCGGCCGCCGCGGAGGGGCGGCTGGTGTTCCGCGATCCGGGGGCGCTGCCCGAGGCGCGCCAGACGCGGCTCCTGCGGTTCCTGTACGGCATCCAGGTCATGGACGGGCGGGGGGAGCGGTCGGCGTTCTCGGCTCCGGTCGAGATCGAGGTGATCGAGCCGCCGCCGCCCGCCGTCAAACTCCAGGCCGCGACCGCGGAGGGGGAGGTGCGCCTGGCGTGGGAGTCGGGCGATCCCTCCCGGACGGGGGAGCTTTACAACGTCTACCGCCGGCCGGCGTCTGAGGCGGGGGAGCCGCGGGTGCCGCTGAACATCGTGCCGATCGCGGAGCGTTCCTACGTCGACACGTCGTTCCAGTACGGCGAGACCTACCGGTACTCGGTGCGCTCCCTGCCGGCGCCGCCGCCGCCGCTGCGCGAGAGCGCCCCGGGCGGCGAGACGGAGGTCCGGCCGCTGGACACCTACGCGCCCGGGGCGCCGACCGGATTGGCCGCGACGGTGGAGGGGGCGCTCATCAAGCTCTACTGGTTTCCGAACGGCGAGGCGGACCTGCGCGGCTACCGGGTGTACCGCCGGACCGGCGGGGGGGAGTTCGAGCTCGTCGGAGAAGTCGGCGCGGCGGAGACCTCGTTCGCCGATGCGACGGCCGGGAAGGGCGTGCGCTATGATTACGCGGTGACCGCCGTCGACGGGGCCGCCCCGCCCAACGAGAGCCCCCGGTCGGAGGCGCAGTCGGAGGCGCTGCCGGCCGATACGGAAGTCCCTTCCGAAGGAGCGGCCCCCGCAAACGCGGCGCCGCCGGGGAGACCGGGATGAACCCTGCCGAGATGGAATTCTTCAAGATGTCCGCGGCCGGAAACGATTTCATCCTGTTCGACAACCGCCAGGGGACTTTGAAGCAGGAGGGGCTGGCCGATCTGGTGCGCCGCGTCTGCACGCGCGCCCTGTCGGTCGGGGCCGACGGCGTCATCCTGCTCGGGCCGTCGCCGACCGCGGACGTGCGGGCCACCTTCTTCAATCCCGACGGCCGGGAGACCTTCTGCGGCAACGGCGCGCGCTGCGCCGCGCGCCTTGCGTACCTCAAGGGCATGGCGCCGGCGCGCATGGCGGTCGAGACCCCGGTCATGGTGCACCGGGCCGAGGTGAAGGGCACGGGGGTGTCTTTCGAGATGCGCGACCCGCAGGGCTTCGACGACCGGGTGGAGGTCGAGGTGGCGGGGGAGCGCATCCGGGGAACGTTCGTGGACACCGGCGTGCCGCACTTCGTCGTCTTCCGTCCCTTCGCCGAATCGGCCCCGATCGATCCCCTCGGCCGGGCCCTGCGCGCGCACCCGCGCTTCGCCCCGGACGGGACCAACGTCGATTTCGTCCAGCCGGCCCCGGGGGGAGCGCTTTCGATCCGGACCTACGAGAGAGGCGTGGAGGGGGAGACCCTGGCCTGCGGCACCGGCGGCGTGGCGGCCGCCATCGCCATCGCCTCGTCCGGCATGGCGCCGTCGCCGGTCGCCCTGCGCACCCGCTCGGGCGCCACCCTGCGGGTGCGCTTCGAGGGGCCGCCGCGGCAGGCGCGAGGCGTGCGCCTGGAAGGGGAAGCCCGGCTGGTGTACGTGGGGCAGCTGACCGAGGAAGCGTTGCAGGGATTCGCTCCCAGGGCATGAGTCCCGGATCCGGGTGGAGGAATCTCGAGAGCGGACGGAAACACGCCTGGCGGCTGGTCCGGCTGGGCACCGGCTGGTTCCTCACGGTCGTCGGCCTGGCTTTGCTCTTTCTGCCGGGGCCGGGCATCCTCTTTCTTCTCCCGGGTCTGACCCTTCTGAGCGCCGAGAGCCTGTGGGTGCGCCGGCTCCTGCGCCGGGCCCGCGAGCAGCGGCATCTTCGCCGGGCGATGCGCGAAGCGGAGCGGGCCGGTTTCAAGATCGATCCGGGGCCGGACGAGGACCGGTCCGGCGGCGGCTCCGGCCCGCCGCGATCCGAGGCCGGCCCCTAGCGGACAGAGTCCTCGCCTCGAGGTCCCGCGACGGGCAGCGGGCGCGGAGCGGGCAGGCGGAGCAGCGCGGCAGGCGGGCCTGGCAGACGTAGCGGCCGTGCAGGACGAGGGCGATGGAGCAGAAGATCCATTCCGCGGACGGGATGAGAGGCATGAGGTCCCGCTCGATCTTCACCGGGTCGGTCTGCCGCGTCAGGCCGAGCCTCCCCGCGACCCGGGCCACGTGGGTGTCGACCACGATTCCCGACGGGATGCCGTAGCCCGCCCCGAGCACCACGTTGGCCGTCTTGCGCCCCACGCCCGGAAGCCGGATCAACTCCTCCAGCGTGCGCGGCACCTCTCCTCCGTGCTCGCCGACCAGCGCCCGGCAGCAGGCCTTGATGGCCCGCGCCTTGGCGCGGAAGAAGCCGGTCGATCGAATCGCCTCTTCCAGGACATGCAGCGGGGCGCGGGCGAAGGCCGCCGCGTCCGGCCAGGCGCGGAACAGGGAGGGGGTGACCTGGTTGACGCGCGCGTCGGTGCACTGCGCCGACAGGATGGTGGCGATCAGGAGCCGGAAGGGGGAGTCGTGATCGAGCTCGACGCGCGCGTCCGGCCGCGCTTCGTGCAGCGCCTTCAGGATCGCCTGCACGCGGGCCGGATCCGGCGGCGCGGGCCGCGGTCGATGCGAGAGACCCGGCTTGGCCGCGGGGCGCGCCATGTCAGCGGTGCCGGGCGAGCGCCCGGTCGAGTTGATCGGCGGGGAGCGTGTTGAGGACGTCGGAAGCGCGCAGGCCGGCCCGGCGCGCGATGCCGACGCCGTAGCGCACGTCCTCGAGGCCCTGCGCGTCGTGGGCGTCGGGATCGATCGACAGCCGCGCCCCCAGCGAGCGCGCCAGCCGGCAGGCCGCGGCGTCCAGGTCGAGGCGGTACGGGCTGGCGTTCAGCTCGACGTACACGCCCTCGCGCGCCGCCGCCTCGAGGACGGCGCGCAGATCCACGGCATACGGCTCGCGCCTCAGGAGCAGCCGTCCGGTCGGATGGCCGAGGATGGTGGTGTGCCGGTGGGCGAGCGCTCTCACGATGCGCCGCGTCTGCTCGGCCTGCGGCAGGGAGAACGCCGAGTGCACCGAGGCCACGACGAAATCGAGGCCGTCCAGGACCTCGTCCGGGTAGTCGAGGGAGCCGTCGGCCAGGATGTCCACCTCGCTCCCTTTCAGGATCCGGATGCCGGGGTAGCGCCTTCGCGCCTCGTCGATCTGCGTTTGCTGCTGCCTGAGCGACTCGAGCGTCAGGCCCCGGGCGTAACGCGCCGACTGGCTGTGGTCGGAGATGCCGACGTACTGATAACCGAGCGCCACGCACCTCCGCACCAAATCGTCGATCGGCAGCCGGCCGTCGCTCCAGGTCGAATGGACGTGAAAGATCCCCCGGATGTCTCCCTCCCGCACCAGCTCGAGGGGCTCGCCCCCCGCGGCCGCCTCGACCTCGCCGGATCCCTCGCGCAGCTCGGGCGGCACGAAGGACAGGCCGATCGCCCGGTAGATCGCCTCCTCGTCGGGGCAGGGGAGCCGCTCGCCCCCCCGGAACAGGCCGTCCTCGCGCAGCGCCAGGCCGCGGAGGCGGGCCCGCTCCGCGAGCGCTTCGAGGTGCCCCGGACCGCCCGTCCAGTGCAGCAGGACGGCCGCGTAGGCGCCGTCGTCGCCGGCCTGCACGAGGTCGACCGGCAGGGGGCCGTGGCACACCACGGAGAGGCGGGCCTCGCCCCGGGAGGAGACGCTCTCGACGGCCGGCAGGCGGCAGAAGGCATCGGCCACGCGCTCGTGGTCCCTGACCGAGGCCACGAGGACCAGGCCTTCGACGGTCTCTAAACGGCGGCGGACGCCGGCGGCGCATTCGGCCCGGCGGACGTCCGGCAGGGA
>JACOUZ010000331.1 GCA_016177515.1 Acidobacteriota bacterium | reverse complement strand
GCCGGATCAGGATGCCGGCGAGCAGATCGCTGCGGCCCAGAAGGCGGACGGTCGGCCCGAGAAGCTCGGGCCGTGACAGGAAACGCAGCAGCCCGCCGTCCTCCGCCGCAAGGGAGGAGAAGAGGCGCTCCAGGTTCTCCAGGGCGCGACGCGGATTCACCGAGTGGCCGACCGACGCCAGGAGCCGGGGCCCGCTCCTGCGCAGGGCCCGCCGGACCTCGATGGCGGCCGCGGCCGCCTGCAGCTGCTTGCGGATCAGCCGCACCGGCCGAAGCGCGGCCACCGGGTCGCCGATCCCCGAGCGCCCGAGGCGGTCCTTGAGAGACTCGTCGTCCAGGCGATCGAGCCAGAGATCGGAGCGCTCCTCCTCCAGGCGGGCCTGCGCCGCCGATCCGGTCACCGAGTCATAAAAGCGCCGCACCACTTCGCGGTGCCGGCCGAGCGTGTCCAGAAGCGTGTCGACTTCGCGCCCCGCCTCCGGCTCGTGCAGCCGCATGCGCCGCGCCACGAGCCGGAGCTCGCCGGGGTCCCCGGGCAGGCTCGCCGTCTGGCGGTTTTGGCCCAGCTGCAGGCGATGCTCCAGATGGCGCAGGAACACGTAGGCCTTGCTCAAGCCGGCGTATTCCTCGTAGGAGACAATGCCCTTGTCGGCGAGCCGATGCAGGGCCAGGAGCGTGTTCCCCTGGCGCAGCCAGGGGTCTCTGCCGCCGTGCTGAAGCTGCAGGGCCTGCACGCCGAACTCCATCTCGCGGATTCCCCCGCGCCCCAGCTTGATGTCGCTCTCCGAGCGCCCCGCGGAGCTGAGCCGGGCGTCGATGCGGTCCTTCATGGCGCCGATCTCGAGGACGGCGTAGGGGTCGGGTGCCGCCGCATAGACCAGCGGCCCTACGCTCTCCACGAAGCGGCGCCCCAGGAGGAGATCGCCGGATGCGGGCCGCGCCTTGATCAATGCCTGGCGCTCCCAGGCCTCGGCCCAGTTCCGGTAATAGGCGACCGCGGCCCCGAGCGAGATGGCGATGTCACCGTCTCCGCCTCCGGGTCGCAGGCCCAGGTCGACGCGGAACACCTGGCCCTCGGGCCCCCCTCCGGCGATCAGACGCGTGACCTCCGTTGCCAGCCGCGTGAAGAACTCCTTGTTGGAAATCGACGCGGTCCCCGACAGGTCCGTGCCGGAGGTCTCGCCGTCCCGCGAGAACAGGTAGAGGAGGTCGATGTCGCTGCTGTAGTTCAGCTCCTCCCCTCCCAACTTTCCCAGAGCGAGGACCGCGAACGTCGCCTCTGCGGTGTGGCCTTGATCGTCCCTGCATCCGGGCCTCCCGAAGCGGGCCTCGAGCCCGGCACGCGCCGTCCGCGCCGCCTTGTCGACCAGGACGTCCGCCAGGAGAGACAGCGCCCGCGTCACGGCCGGCAGGTCCGATTGGCCCAGGAGATCGCCCAGGGCGATGCGCAGAAGCTCGCGCCTCTTGAAGCGCCGCAGGATGAGGGAGGGATCCTGCGCGGCGTTCAAGTGGACAAAGCGCGCCAGGTCTTCCTCGAGATCCTCGCGCGTCGGCGGATGGCGCAGCGCCCCTCCCGGCGGGAGAGCGTCCAGGAATTCGGGGTTCTGGACCAGTACGGATGCGAGGTACGGACTGAAGCCGGCCAGCGTCAGGAAGTTGAAGGCGCGCGACGGGTCGATCGGCCGGCCGGTCTCCTCCCGGACGGCCTGAAGAGAGCGCACCGCAGATGCGGGATCCGGCAGATGCTTCAGGTGGTTCGCCAGGCGGGCGGCCTCCCCCGCCGGCAGCCACTCGCCGAAAACCTCGTCGATGGTGGGTTCAGCCAAGAGACGCCCCCCCGCGCCAGCCTTCCGTTACGCCGATCATACGGCGCGGGCGCGGGGAATGGACACGCCCCGCGATCAGATGTCGAAATACAGGGCGAACTCGTAAGGGTGGGGCCGGAGGCGCATCGGGTTCACCTCCCGCTCCCTCTTGTAGTCGATCCACATGCGGATGTTGTCCTCGGTGAACACGTCTCCCTTGAGCAGGAAGTCGTTGTCGCGTTCGAGATGGGTCAGGGCCGCGTCGAGCGAGCCCGGCAGGGACGGAATCTCCTTCAGCTCCTTCGGGCCCAGGCCGTAGATGTCCTTGTCGAGCGGCTTGCCCGGATCGATCTTGTTCTCGATTCCGTCGAGGCCCGCCATCAGCATCGCCGCAAAGGCCAGGTAGGGATTGCAGGAAGGGTCGGGCGGCCGGTACTCGAGGCGCTTGGCCGCCGGGCTGCTCGAGATCATCGGGATGCGGATCGCGGCGGAGCGGTTGCGGCGGGAGTAGGCGAGGTTGACCGGCGCCTCGAATCCCGGTGTGAGGCGCTTGTACGAGTTGGTCGTCGGGGCGATGATGGCCGCCAGGGCCGGCGAGTGCTTCAGGAGACCCCCGATGTACCACAGGCCCACCTGCGAGAATCCTCCGTAGCCCTCCCCTGCGAAGAGGTTCTTGCCGGCCTTCCACAGGCTCTGATGGCAGTGCATGCCCGAACCATTGTCGCCGAACAGCGGCTTGGGCATGAAGGTCACGGTCCTGCCGCGCCTGGTGGCGGTGTTCTTGACGATGTACTTGTACATGACCAGGTGATCGGCGGCGCGCATCAGGCTGTCGAAGCGCATGTCGATCTCCATCTGGCCGCCGCTGGCCACCTCGTGGTGGTGCGCTTCGACGGTGATCCCGGCGCGCTCCAGGTTGAGCACCATCTCGGTCCGCAGGTCCTGGAAGTGGTCGTGCGGCGGGACCGGGAAGTAGCCTTCCTTGTGGCGCATGCGGTAGCCGAGATTCGGCTTCTCGCCCTCTTTCCCGGAGTTCCACTGCCCTTCGACGGAATCGAGGTAGTAGTACCCGCAGTTGGCCTGCTGGTCGAAGCGGACGTCGTCGAAGATGAAGAATTCCGCCTCCGGGCCAAAGAAAGCCGTGTCCGCGATCTTGGTGTATTGCAGGTAATTCTCGGCGCGCTGCGCGATGCCGCGCGGATCGCGGCCGTATCGCTCTTTGGTCACCGGGTCGACCACATTGCAGATCAGGTTCAGGGTCGGCACATCCGTGAACGAATCCACGAATGCGGCCTCAGGATCGGGCACGACCAGCATGTCGCTCTCATGAATCGCCTGGAAGCCGCGGATGGACGAGCCGTCGAAACCGAACCCCTCCTCGAAGCTGCTTTCCGTGAGCTCATGGGCGGGGACCGAGAAGTGCTGCCACAGCCCGGGCATGTCCATGAACCGCAGATCGACGATCTTGATGTCGTTGTCCTTGACGAGTTTCAACACGTCCGCCGGCTTGCGCATGTGCTTTGACGTCTCCTTCATGAGAGGGGTCCGGGCCAAGAAGTGAGCGCGGATTATAGCACACGGTCGCGGGCCGTCAACGTGCCGCGGCGCGGCGCGGCTCCTGGCTCGCTCGCGCGGGCTCCTGGGTGGCTCTCTCGTCCGCATGGCGCGGCTCGAAGTCGCCGTGCCGCGGCCCACCACCCGCCGCTGGATATGCCTCTCTCCGCCCCGCAGGGGGTGCTGCCCCCCCTCATCGCTGCACCGGGCGGGCCGCTACAACCGGCCGCAAATCGTCACCGACGGCACATCGTCCCGAATCCTCGCCCGCCCCACCGTAATCCGGTTCAGCTTGCGGTGGCGCACGGTGTTGTCATGACGCGAGGAGCCCTCGGACCCGTGCGCGGAGAGATCTCCGGAAGTGCGTGGAGAGCCAGACCGGGCTGCCGCGACGTGGCGATTTCGAGCCGCGCCATGCGCGACAGATGGACGCCCAAGCCCCTGCGCGTGCGACCCATGAGCCACGCCGCGGCAGCCCGGTCTGGCCCGGCACTCGTGTCTGGGGATGTCTCAGGCCGCGGCGTGGTCGGAGAAACGCTTCCGGCGCCGCGCTTCCGACACCCCTCTCCCTCGACGCCGCCGGGGGCGGATGCTATAGTCCCGGCGCCATGAGCCCACGCCGCGGGATCGCGATTCTGCTGGTCTCGGCGGCGCTGTCCGGCCGGGACGGGCCGGCGCAGGAGGCGCCGCCGAATCCGGCGCCGGAAGCGGCGCCCGTCCCTGCCGCGACGCCCGCGAGCACGCCGGAACCCGCTCCCCCGCCGGCGCCGGATTGCCCGGCGCGGCCGCTCGACGCCTCCGAGCGCGACACGCTCCTGCGACTGGCCTGGCGGACGCTCGACGGCCACCTCGGCGGCCATCCGATCAAGGACGCCGATCTGGAGGGCTACCCCTTCACGCCCTGCCTCGTCGCACCGCGGGGTCTTTTCGTCACTCTGAAGAAGGGCGGCCGGATCCGCGGCATGCAGGGGGAGATCGATCCCTCCCGTCCGCTGTACCAGCAGGTGATTGTGTTCACGCGGCGCGCCGCCACGCGCGACCCGCGCTTCCTGCCGCTGACGGACATGGACCTCGGCGAGACGACCATCGAGGTTGCGCTCATCGGGGAGCGCACCAGGGTCGGCGGCCCCGCGGAGATCAGGACCGACCGCCAGGGAGTGTTCCTGGAGAAGTGGGGACGCCGGGCCCTGTTTCTTCCCGGGTTGGCGGCGGAACAGGGCTGGACGGCCGAGAGGACCCTTGAGGAGCTTTGTTCTCAGGCGGCCCTGCCCAGGGGATCGTGGGCAGAGTCGGCGCGCATCGAAGTGTTCGCGACCGAGGTCGTCGCGGGTCCGCGGCCGGTGGAGCCGCCGGCCCCTCCCCCGCTTCTGCCGTCGCCCGGGGCGTCGCCTGCACCTTCCGGGACGGCGCCACCCGCCAGGGCGGGATCCTAGCGACGCCGCTCGTAGGAAAGCGGGACGATCGACGACTTGAAGGTGTCCAGAAGTTGATCGATCTCGGCGGCCAGCATCCCCTCTTTTTCCGGATTGGGGTTGGCGCTGTCGGTGCCGAGCCCGCGGCCGTGGGCCAGCGCGAGGACGTAGTATTCGACGTCCTCGCGGCTTCCCCAGAAGACCTTGGCCTTCAGGGGTCCTTCGCCCAGCCTGTTCTTGATGGTGTCCAGCCAGCGGCCCTCGACGGACCAGGCATCGCCGTACTTCTTCCATTCACCGCGATGGACCTGGAGCGACTCGGGGGAGAAATCGAATTCCCCGCACCAGCGCAGGTACTCGCGCAGGCTCTTCAGAAGGGCGTCCCTCTCCACCACCCGCTCGTTCTTCTCGGCCCGTTTGTAGGCCACCAGGATTTGGATGGTGTCTCCGGGCGGGCCGCTGCGGATGCGGAAATGGCCGCTGTACTGGTTCTCGCCCGGGAAGGTCCCGATGATACCGGTCGGGAAGCGGCCCCGGGCGCTGGCCGCGACCGGCGCGAATTCCCATTCCTTCCGGTCGGGAGTCGCCTTGGCGAAATTGAACGTGATGTTGTTGTACTTGTTCAGGAAGCGTTCCAGCCCGCCGACGACGTTGGAGTAGATGAACAGGTTGTAGGTGTTATCCGGCATCCTGGCGGACTGCCGCTGTCCGTCACCGTTGGTATACGAGATCTCGACACCCGGAAAGGTGATCTCGTCCAGGCGGCGCGCCAGCACGAGCTCATTGGGGATGACGGCGTACATGCGGTTCTTGAACGTCGGCATGGTGGCCAGGAAGGCGTTCCCCTCCACCCTGCGGGTCGATGACTGCTCCCCCGTGGCTTCGGTCCCGATCTCCCGCTGGTAGGTCTCCTTGACACCCACCCCGTCCGGGTAGGTCTGCTTGAAGGCCACGTCGGTGTAAGCCTGTCCGCTGATGTTGTAGATGACCATGTTGGTGACCAGCGAGAACTTCCCCGACCCGATGTCGAATTTCGCGCCGTAGGAGGGGTACACGCTGAACAGCGGCGCCTCCGACGCGGCAGGCCGGGAGAGGACACAGCAGAAGGCGGCGGCCAGGAAAGCCGCGGCGCGGACAGGCGTCATGATTGGTGTTCCTCCTCAGGGAATCGTTACAGGCACGGGATTATAGCACGCGGCCCCGCGGCCCCAGCGGGGCCGCGCGGCGCCGAAGCAGCACGGCGAAGACGAGACATGCGGCCGAGGCGCCGTGCGCCCACGGCGAATGGAGGAGGCCTGCCTGCGCCGTTTCTCCCAGGCCCGCGAGTCCCAAGGACATGGCGTTGTTGAACGCGTGTGCCAGCATCGCCGGCAACAGGCTCCCGGTCCGATGCACCAGGTAGCCGAGGAAGAGCCCGATGACCAGGAGAACGGAGAAACGCCAGGGGTTCAGATGAAACCCGGCGAACACGAACGCCCCCGCCAGGATGGCCTTCGGGGCGCTCTCGAATTCGCGCACAAGCCCGGAGTGGACGAAGCCGCGGAAAAGGATCTCCTCGCAGACGGCGGGCACGACCGCCACGATCAGGAGAAGGAGGAGAAAGTCGCCGGGTCCGTGATACGTCGCCAGGTCCTCGAACAGCTCCCGCCAGAGCCCGGGGAGAGGGAAGGAACGGTCCTGCCAGAAGAGGGCGTAATTCAGGAGGTGGTTCAGGCCGGCCGTGCCCAACAGCGCGCCCGCGAGGTCCGAGGCGCGCGGCCACCGCAGGAGCAGGATGGCCCGGCCGTCCAGATAGAAGAACCGGATCGCCAGAAGGACCGGGGCGGCGATGAAAAAGACCTGGGTCACCAGGAGGCCCCAGCGCAGGTTCGCGAGCTGCAGGAATCCCCCTGGCACGTTGAGCAGCAGGACGACCCCGAGAATGAGCGCGACCTCGCGCCGTTCGGGTGCGAGCCGCAGGGCGCGCGCGGACGGTGGTGTGGCGTCCGGGCTCATGCGGGGGGAATCAGCGCGACAGGCGGATCGTGACCTTGAGGTTCAGGCGGACCGTCCTGCCCTCGACCGTTGCGGTCACGGGGACATCGATGGTGCGCTCCTGGCCGGGGGTGAGGGCGCCCACGTTGATGGGGGGCGCGCCGGGCGACGGAAGGGACGCCTCCCATCCTTCCTCGAGGTCGATCGGCTCGTCAAGATCGATCGGTTCGTCGGCGTCGGGCGATCCTCCGACGACGCGCAACGGCGACGGGGAGCGCGGCGGCGCTCCAACGGCGACGCGCGCCGCCATCGGCATCGGCTCCGCCTCCATCTCCTGCAGGAGGTCCGATCCCAGGTCCACCGAGTCTCCCGTCGATCCGTCCAGATTGAGATCGATGTCCTCGACGAGATCGAGCACGTCCTCGGACGGGGGCGCGACGGCGCGGGGCGCCACCGGAGAGGGGGCCGCACGCCCCGGACGCGGCGGGCGGACCGGTGGCGGCGCGGGGGCCGGCTCATCGGTTTCCAGGCTCTCGAGCGCCAGATCCTCTTCGGGCACCGGCGATGCGGGCGGAGGCGCCGGCCTCGCGGCGACCGGCTTCGGGGGCGCCGGCACGGGCCGAGGACCCGGCGCGGCCGGCCGGGCGACGGCGGCCGGTTCGACCACGACCGGCTCCGCGCCCGCGCGTGGGGGACCGGCCTCCTGCGGAGCTCCCGCCCCGTCGAGCTTGTACTTCGCCGCCAGGCTGTTGAGCACCAGCTTCGTGATGGCCTTCAGCGTGTCTTCGACGCCAATCCCGGTCGTCGCCACGGCCTCGTAGAAGGGAGCATTGTGCCGGTTGATCTGCGTGTTCATCTCCTCGATGGACGCGAGGTGCGGCAGATCCCGCTTGTTGAATTGCATGACCAGGGGAATCTCCTCGATCTTGAGCCCCATCTCGCGCAGGTTGTCCTCGAGGTTCTTGTAGCTCTCGACGTTCGCCTCCACCATCTTGGCCTGCGAGTCGGCCACGAACACCACCCCGTCGGCCCCCTTCAACACGAGCTTTCGCGTCGAGTTGTAGAAAACCTGCCCCGGCACGGTGTAGAGCTGGACGCGCGTCTTCATGCCGCGGATCTTCCCCAGATCGATGGGCAGGAAATCGAAAAAGAGCGTCCGGTCCGTCTTGGTCGCGAGCGACAGCATCTTCCCCTTCTTGACATTCTCGGGAAGGGATTCGTAGATGAACTGGAGATTGGTGGTCTTCCCGCAGAGCCCCGGGCCGTAATAGACAACCTTCGCCGTGAGCTCGCGGGTCGAATAGTTGAAGAGAACCATTCGATCTCCGCTGGGCGGGCGAATATAGCACCCGATCAGGGGGGTGTCAACGAACGGGCCGTCTGCGTCTGAAGTTGATCACCAGGGGGGAGCGGAGGAGGCCGAGGCGGGTCCGCAGGCGACCCGCCATGTAGCGCCGGTACGGTTCCGGGACCTGCCGGCCGTTGCAGAACACGATGAACCGGGGCGGCGTCCCCCCCGCCTGGGTCATGTAATAGAAACGGACTTCCCGTCCCCGGTCGGAGGGGGGCTGCTTCTCGCTCAAAATCTCCTGCAGCGCCCGGTTCAATTCGGCGGTCGAGAAGCGCCGCCGGCTTTCTTCCCGGACACCCTCGAGCGTGGCCAGGAACTGGTCCAGTCCCTCCCCGGTCAGGGCCGATACCGGTACGATCGGCACGTAGGAGGAAAAGCCCAGCGCCCGGGCGATTTCCTGCAGGCGCGCCCTGATTGGAACGCGCTGCTCGCGCAACAGATCGACCTTGTTGGCGACCACGACGGCGGGGGCGTGCCTCTGGCCGATGAGGCCGAGGATCGCCAGATCCTGGTGGCCGACTTCCACGCTGGCGTCGACGATTGCGACGGCGAGCTCCGCCTCCTCGAGCGCCTGGCGGGCCTTCAGGACGCTCACCCACTCGATCTCCTCGCCGCGGCGGGCGCGCCTCCTGATGCCCGCCGTGTCGATGATCCTGTAGACCGTGCCGGCGCGCGAGAACATGGCGTCGACCGGATCGCGCGTCGTTCCCGGAACGGGCGCGACCAGGGCACGCTCCTCGTGCACCAGCCGGTTGAACAGGGAAGACTTGCCGACGTTCGGCCGGCCTACGATCGCGACCGGCACGCCGCCCTGCCCGGACTGGGAATGCGTCTCGGGGAGTGCGCGCACGATCCGGTCGACCAGCTCGTCCAGGCCCCGCCCCTCCTCGGCCGAGATGCCGACCACCTCCCCGAGCCCGAGGCGGCAGGTCTCGAGCTCGATCCCTTCCAGGGCGGGGACGTCGACCTTGTTGGCCACCGGGATGATGGGCTTTCCCGACGTGCGCAGCACGCCCGCGACCTCGAGGTCGAGCGGAGTCAGTCCTGCCCGCGCGTCCGTCATGAAAAGGACGATGTCCGCCTCCTCCACCGCCTTCATGGCTTCCTCCCGAACCTGGCTGGTCAGCCGGTCGGACGATCCGCTGACCATCCCCCCCGTGTCGACCAGAGTCACCTTGCGGCCGAACAGGTCGCACTCGGCGGCGATTCGGTCCCGGGTCACGCCGGGCATGTCCGAGACGATCGCCTTCCGGCGCCCGAGCATACGGTTGAAAAGAGTGGATTTGCCGACATTCGGCGCGCCCACGACGGCAACCACGGGAAGAGGCACGGCGGGCGGCTCCCGCAAATTGTTGAAGACCAATGGAATATAGCACAGTCGGCGGTTTCGTCCCTCTTGACAGTCCGTGTCGTAGCTTCCTATAATTTCAGCAACTTACGCATGTTTTCGAGCGGAACCGACGGGAGGCCCGGGGATGATCAAGACCGATATCATTAATAATGTCGCCAAGAGCGCCGATATCACGCGCGTGAAGGCGGTAGTGGCCGTGGAGGCTATCCTCGACGCCATGAAGGAGTCGATGCGCCGCGGCGACCGGATCGAGCTTCGCGGGTTCGGCGTCTTCCAGGTCAAGCCCCGGAAGAAGGGAATCGGCCGCAACCCCCGGACCGGGACCGAGGTCCGCATCCCTCCCGGAAAGACGATTCGCTTCAAGCCCGGAAAGAATCTCCGCAACCTGAGATAGCCGGCCTGCGCGCCAGGATTCCGAGCCGATGGACAGCGAGCCGCGCATTCCGGAGGAGGGGTCCCCGCCGGGAAGGCACCGGGTCCATTCCCTCTCCACCCCTTCGGGCCGGGGGCGCCGGCCGCTTCCCCCTTCGATCAACCTCGCCTGCTTCCTCCTGACCGTGGTGACCACTCTCATCGCCGGCGCGATCCTGGCGCGGGATGATTTCACCACCAGCGCGATCGGGGACGTCGCGCTCACCCCGGCCCTCTGGCTCCAGGGGATTCCATATTCCTTGAGCCTCATCCTGATCCTCGGCGCGCACGAAATGGGACACTATGTCGCCTGCCGGATTTACGGGATCGACGCCTCGCTGCCGTTTTTCATCCCGGGGCTGCCGCTCATCGGGACGTTCGGCGCCCTCATCCGCATCAGGGCGCCCATCACGACGCGGCGGGCCCTGTTCGACATCGGCGTGGCCGGCCCGATCGCCGGGTTCATCGTCGCGCTGCCCGTACTGGCCTACGGCCTGTCTCGATCGACTCCCCTCCCCGAAGGCCACCGGCCCGGAGGGATTGGATTCCCGCCCTGCCCGCTTCTGAGCCTCGCGCTGGCCTGGCAGTTCCCCGGTCTCGGGCCGGAGGCCGTGGTCGAAATCGATCCCGTCGTGGTGGCGGCCTGGGTCGGTCTGCTGGCGACCTTCCTCAACCTCCTGCCGATCGGACAGCTCGACGGCGGTCATGTCCTCTACGCCCTGTCCCGCCGCGCCCACGGGATGGTCTCCCGGCTGGGGACCGTGCTGCTCATCGTGCTGGGCGTCTTCCTCGGCGGCTACCACCTCGTCGTGTTCGGGGTGATCTGGGCAATCATCGGCACACGCCACCCTCCGGTCCTCGAGGAGACGGATGGACTCGGAGCGGGGCGCGTGATCGTCGCGCTCCTCGCCCTGGTGATTTTCGTGCTCTGCGTCATTCCGACCGCTCCGAGTCTCTGATGGCCCGGGCCGGCAGGGCGCCGTTTCCGGCCAGGAGTTGCGCGGTCCAGGGGGATTGCCCGTCGGTCGTGAACCGGACCGCCCCATCGCGATCGGTGCGTAACAGGGCGATGCCGGCCGCCGCCAGGCGGTCCACGAGGTCCCGGTCGGGATGGCCCCAGGGGTTAGCGGCCCCGACCGATACTGCCGCGGATCGGGGCCGGACGCGCAGAAGGAACCGCTCCGAGGTCGACGTCCGGCTGCCATGGTGAGGGAGCTTCAGGAGGTCGGCGGCCAGGTCCCGTCCCGCCTCGATCAGTGCCGCCTCCCCCGGCTGTTCAAGGTCCCCGGTCAGAAGAGCATGCCTGTGGCCGAGGCCCAGGCGCAGGACGAGCGAATCGTCGTTGGAAACGCCGGAGGGGGACTGCGCGCCGCGGCCCGGGTTGTGGATTTCCACCTCCGTTCCATCGATCCGGATCTGCACGCCGCGGCGGGGGAAGAGGACCGGGATTCCCCGTTGCGCCGCCAGATCCAGCAGGCTGCGAACTGTCGCGTCATTCGCCGGCATGCGGCCGAGCCAGATCGCCGCCGGTGAGAGCTGCCGGACGATTGCGGGCGCTCCGCCGATGTGATCGCGGTGGGCGTGAGTGATCGCGAGGATGTCGAGCTCGAGGATTCCCATCGCCCGCAACGCCGGGGCCACCACCCTCGCCCCCACGTCGAAGCTCGAGCGCGCGAACCCGCCGGCATCGACCAGCATCGTGGTTCCGCCCGGATAGCGGACGACGATCGCGTCCCCCTGCCCGACATCCAGGACGACGACCTCGAGGCGTCCGGAGGGGGCGGAAAGGCGCCCGCGGCCCGCCGTCAGCGTGAGAGCGGCAAGCAGAACGGCCAGGGCGGCGCGGCGTGCTCCCGGACGGCCGAAACCAATGACGGCCACGGCCAGGAGTCCCGGGACGACCAGAAGCCAGGGAGGCGGCACGACGTAGAAAGACCCCCAGGGCACTGCGTTGGCGATCACGCAAAGGCGTTCGAGGAGCCCCGCCAGGTACCCGCAGGCGCCGAGGAGTCCGGCGGCCGGCGCTCGCCAGATCGCCTCGAGGAGGGCGGCGCCGGCCCCCAGCACCAGGAGCGCGGCCGCCAGCGGCACGGCGAACAGGTTGGCCACGATCGCGATCGGCGTCAGCGCCTGGAAATGGCGGGCCGACAGAAGCGCCGTCCCGGCAAGCGCCGCCGCCGAGACGCGGGCCGACGACGCCAGCCAGGCCGCCGTAGCCCTGGCCCATCGGGTCCGGGTGCCCTGGATGCCGGCTGCCGGGCGGGGCCGGCTGCCGTCCGGGGAAGAGGCGGCGACGAGGATGCCGAGGGTGGCGGCGAAACTCAACTGGAATCCGGCGTCTTGCATCCAACCGGGGCCCGCGACCAGCAGGATCACGGATGCCGAGGCCATGGCCCCGATCCCGGAGACCCGCCTCGCCAACACGCACCCCAGGAGGTAGAGCAGCGCCATGAGGGCGGCGCGGGACATCGATCCGCTGGTCCGGGCGACGGACCAGTAGGCCAGGATGACTCCTCCGAGAAGGCAGCGCCGGGCTCGTGGGGGCAGATGCATAAGCCGGAGGAGGAACGAGACGATCCCCGCGACCAGTGCGACGTTGAAGCCGGACAGGGCCACGATGTGGTAGACGCCGGCGCGAACCAGCGCCTCTTCGAAATCTCCCGGAAGATCCTCCCTCTCCCCCACCAGGAGGGCCGACAGGAGCGCGGCGGTGGTCTCCTCCCCGCGTCCCGCCGCCCGGCCGAGCGCCGCCACGATGGCCCGGCGGACTTCTGGAAGCACACCGGCGATGGCCTTCCTGTGACCGGGCACGACCCGCAGGAGAAGCGGGCTCTTCACGGTGCCGACCAGATCAATGCGGCGGGCCCTGAGATAGGCCAGGTAATCGAAAGACCCGGGGTTGCGGAAGTTCCGCGGCCTTCCGATTCTGGCGGTCATTTCCACCAGATCGCCCGGGCGCGGAGTCGGTCCGTCGGGATCTTCCGGCAGGGCGGTGGTCACGCGGGCCACGACAGGCCGCTCCAGACGGAGCCGGCACGGCAGTCGTCCGGGAAACGTGGCGCGCTTCAGCCGCACGACCAGGGCCATCCGCCCGTCGGGCAGCGATTCGACTTCGAGCGCGCGCCCCTGGATCTCCGTGGGCGTGACACCTTCCTCGAATCCTTGCCGGCTCCAGGAGGCCAGCAGGTCAGGGAGAGGGTCTCTGGCGCCGTGCGCCAGCGCCACCCAGGCTCCGGCGCCCAGGAACGCCACCATCGTGAGGAGACGCGGCCCTTCCCCCTGGCGCGGAAGGGCGAACAGGGCAAAGGCAAG
>JACOUZ010000268.1 GCA_016177515.1 Acidobacteriota bacterium | reverse complement strand
TCGCGCCCGCCCACCGCGCTGTGAAGCGCGCGGCGGGGCCCCGGGCGCGAGGTCTCACAAGCCCCGGCGGGCGCAGGGCGCGGCGCCGCACACCCCGGTTGCCTCACGCACCAGCATCCGATCAGTTCGTACTGTGCTCGCGCTTCTTCGATGGGAGGCAACGCCGGCAGGACGCGCGGAGAGAGGTTTCTGCGGAGGCAGGTGGAGGGACGCAGCGCGGCGCGGCGATTTCGAGCCGCGCCATGCGCGCAAGAGGGGCACCCGGGATCCCGCGCGCGCGAGCCATGAGCCACGCCGCGCTGCGGCCCTCCACCGGCACCCGGGGAGCCCTCGGTCCGTTGGCATCTACCGCGAGGCGCCCCCGAGCGCGGCCAGCGCCTGCGGCAGCGCGAGCCGTGCCCACCCCGCGTACATCCCGCCCGAAGGGTGGAGCCCGTCCGGAGCGATCAGCGTCTGCGCGCCCTCTCCGGCGGCCGCGCGCGACTCGGGAGTGACATCGACGTAGCGCGCGCCTCTCTTTTCCGTCTCCTCGCGGTTGATCGCGTTGAAGCGATCGATCTCGGCGGCGATGCGCCCCCGGTCTCGCCCCTCGGCGAACGGTGTCGTCCCCCAGTCCGGGATCGACAGGACGATCACGCGCGCCGCCTCTCCACCGGCGTACGACGCGGCGCGCTCCAGGAGGGCGCGGAACTGATTGCGGTATTCGCCGGGGTCCCGGCCGCGATACTGGTCGTTGACGCCGATCAGGAGGGACACGAGATCGAAGGATCCCGCGGGGGCCGCCCGGTCGATCCCGGCCATCAGCTCGTCCGTGGTCCAGCCGGTCCTGGCCACGATCTCCGGGTCCGCCACCGCCACGCCGCGCCCGCGCAGGAGAACCGCGAGCTGGACCGGCCAGCGCTCCTCGGCGCCGACCATCTCTCCGATGGTGTACGAGTCACCCAGTGCCAGGTAGCGCATGGCCGGCGCTCCTTTCTCATCCGCGCCCCCGGGCGCGGGTGCCCCGATCCGGCCGGAGCAGCCGGCCGCGCCGGCCAGAAGCCCAACCACCGCCAGCGCCGCCAGCAGTGCCCCGCCCGGAATGCTTCTCATCCTCTCGGCTCTCTCCGGTGGGCCGGAGGATAGCACGGCACGCCCGTGCCGCCTGTCCTTGAGTTGACCCCATGCGTATGTTACGCTCCCTCGGTGATGCTTCTCCGCCTCGGCCGCGCCGCCGCGGCCGTCCTTCCCAACGCACTGGCGCTGTTCCTGGTCGCCGGGACGGCGACGCCCCCGTGTCACGCCCAGGGTCAGCCGCTGCGCTTCACCATCAAGACGATCGAGAACGAGGCGGGAGTGCGCGTGGTCCTCGAGTTCACGCGCAAGCCGATCTACGAGGTCCGCCGCGACCCGCGCCGCGTGTTCATCACGCTGAACGAGGAGGCAGTGGAGCCGCCCTTCAAGAAGAGGGACTACGGCGGCGCGGTCCTCGACCGGGCGAAATTCATCGAGGGGTTCCGGTCGTCGGAGATGGTCTTCTACGTGGGAGACGATTTCGGCAACTTCTCGACGTTCGAGATGGGCGAGCCGTTCCGCATCGTCCTCGACCTGCGCAGGAAACAGGCGCCCTCGATCGCCGTCGGCGTCCCGGCGCCCGGCGGGTCCGGCGCGCAGCATCCCCCGGGCGGGACAGGCCGGGCCGGCGCGCCCCCCGCGGGCCAGGCCGCGCCGCAGCCCGCGACACCGGTCGCAGGCGCCGCCCCTCCCCCGGCCGAGCGCCCGCGGGCGGCCTTCGTCGTGGTGATCGACCCGGGCCACGGAGGCGAAGACGCCGGTGCCGTGGGCCCGTCCGGACTGGCCGAGAAGGACGTCACCCTCGACATCGCCCGGCGCCTGAAGGCGCGCATCCTCTCCGAGATGGACGCCGAGGTGATCCTGACGCGCGACACCGACACGACGGTGCCGCTCGACGACCGGACGGCGATCGCCAACCACCAGCGCGCCGATCTGTTCGTCTGCCTCCACGCCAACTCCTCGCGGCGCGGCAACGCGCGCGGCGCCGAGACCTACTTCCTGTCCTACCAGGCCACCGACGACGAGTCGCGCGCCATCGCGGCGATCGAGAACAACACGCTCGGCCTGGAAGAGGGGGTGCAGAAGGACGGCAATCTCGAGCTGATCCTCTGGGACCTGGCGCAGTCGGCCTTCCTGAAGGAGTCGAGCGTCCTGGCCGAGATCGTCCAGGACAATCTCAACGACGCGCTCGACATCGCCAATCGCGGCATCAAGCAGGCGCCGTTCCGCGTCCTGATGGGTGCGACCATGCCGGCCATCCTCATCGAAGTCGCCTTCATCTCCAACCCCGAGGAGGAGAAGCGCCTCCGGGACGCCGCATTCAAGGACCGGCTGGGAAGCGCCATCTTCGAGAGCATCCAGCGCTTCCACGAGAAGTACGTCCGGGCGCGCGCCCGGTGAAGAAAAAGACGATCCTCCTCGCCACGGTATCCGCCGTGTGCGGCATCGTTGTCATCCTGGCGCTGACGATTCGGCCCTGGGACCGCCCGGCCCGGGAACCGGCCGGCGGGACGGCCCAGTCCGCGGCCGCCATTCCGGCCGGCGGCGCGCCGGGGGCAGGCGGGATGGCGACCTCGGAGACGGCGGCACGGGAAGGGGCCGCTGCGGAGGAGGGCGCCCCGGCAGGAGAAGGGGCCGCCCCCCCGGCGGAGGGAGAGGCGGCCGAGCCGCCGTCGTTCACCTCCGAGCAGAACCGCCGGGAGGTCTTGCTCTTCTTCCAGGAGGCGGACGGCGATTCTCTCGGCCCCGAGCGCCGCAAGATCTTTTTGACCTCCTCGCCGGCCGACCAGGCGAAGCAGATCGTCGTCGAGCTGATCAACGGGCCCCAGGAACCCGGCCTCCTGCCGACCTTGCCCCCGCAGACGCGCCTGCGCGGTCTGTACCTGGACCGCGGCGGCACCGCCTACGTCGATCTGAGCAGCGAGGTGGCCGATCTCCATCCCGGTGGGACCGGCGAGGAGATCGCCACGATCTATTCGCTGGTGGACTCGCTCACTTACAACCTGCCGGAGATCAAGCGGGTGCGCATCCTGGTGAACGGCGAGGAGCGCGAGACTTTGAAGAATCACCTCGACCTGAGGCGCGACTACCGGAAGGATCTGTCGATCGTGAACATGGACCGCAAGGGCGCGCCGTAGCGCCGGCGACCGGGGGCTGTTCATGGTCGACGCGGGGATCGGCGTTTTCGACTCGGGCATCGGGGGCCTCACCGTCTACAAGGCGCTGCGGCAGGAGCTCCCTGCCGGCGAGCGTCTGATCTACCTGGGGGACACGGCGCGCGTCCCTTACGGCACCAAGTCGGAGGAGACGGTCGTCCGCTACGCTCTCGAGGGGGCGCGCTTCCTGCAAAAGCGCGGCATCAAGGCCCTGGTCATCGCCTGCAACACGATGTCGGCGGTCGCGCTGCCGGCCCTGCGGCGGGAGATCCCACTGCCCGTGGTCGGAGTCATCGGCCCCGGCGCCGAGGCCGCCTGCCGCGTCACCCGCCGCAAGGTGATCGGGGTCATCGGCACCGCCGCGACGATCAGGAGCAGCGCTTACGCGCGGGCCATCGCCTGCCACCTGCCGGAGGCGCGTGTGATCGGGCGGGCCTGCCCGCTGTTCGTCCCCCTTGCCGAGGAGGGTTGGGTGGATAATGACGTCGTGCGCGCGGCGGCGTCCGCCTACCTGGGCGATCTGAAGCGCGAGGGGATCGACACGCTGGTCCTGGGGTGCACGCACTACCCGCTCCTGCAGGATGTGATCGGGGCGACGGTGGGCCCGGAGGTGACGCTGGTGGACTCGGCCCGCGCCACCGCCTCGGTGGTACGCGCCCGTCTCGAGGAGCGCGGCCTGCTGTCGGGCGGCACGCAGCGGGAGGACGGGGATCATTTCTTCGTAACCGACTCCTCGGAGAGGTTCCACGAGGTCGGATCGCGTTTCCTCGGCGGACCGCTGGCGCGGCTGGAGCAGATCGACATCGTGGCATAACGGCGCCGCCAGGAATGGCGCGCCCCTTACGCGGAGACCGGATGCCCCGCCTCGACGGCAGGACCGAGCGCGACCTGCGCCCGGTGGAGATCACGACCGGCGTCAACATCTACGCCGAAGGGTCGGCCCTCATAAAGATCGGCAACACGCACGTCATCTGCACGGCCAGCGTCGAGGACCGGGTGCCCCCCTTCCTGCGCGACACCAGCCAGGGGTGGATCACCTCCGAGTACGGCATGCTGCCGCGCGCCAC
>JACOUZ010000304.1 GCA_016177515.1 Acidobacteriota bacterium | reverse complement strand
TGGGTGCGATCGCCGCCCAGCAGACGGAGGTCGGGCGCCTCTCTCAGGCTGTTGGAGACGAGCGCCGGGAACCCCGTTCGAGTCCAATCGAGCGCCGGCGTCCCCGTGCCGTTCTCGAACGGGAGGAAGGCGATCGCCTGCGCGGGGGCGGGGGGCCGTCCGCCGGCGGCGTCCGGCGCCAGGGTTCTCGTGAAGAGGTAGTACCCCGCGCCAGCCAGGACCGCCGCCATGGCCAGGGAGGCGACCGCCGTCCGCAGGGCGCCGCGCCGCCAGGAGCGCGAGGCCCTTTGCCTCTCGAGGTCGAGCAGGAGATCGCCGGCGCTCTGGTAGCGATCCAGCGGGTCGCGCTGCAGGGCCCTCGCCACGACCGCCGACAGCCAGGGAGGGAGCTCGGGCCGCGCCAGCCGCAGCGTCGGCGCGTCCTCGTGCAGCCTTTTCATCATCACCGACAGCGCGTTCGAGGCCCGGAACGGCAGGGTGCCGGTGAACATCTCGTAGAGGATGACGCCGAAGCAAAAGAGGTCCCCCCGGTGGTCGGGGGTTTCGCCGCGCGCCTGCTCGGGGGACATGTAGTCCACCGTGCCGAGGATGGCGCCGGTCTCGGTCATGGTCCCGCCCTCGGCGAGGGAGCGCGAGATGCCGAAGTCGGCGATGTAGGCGTTCCCGTCGCGGTCGATCAGGATGTTCTGCGGCTTCAGATCGCGGTGCACGATGCCGGCGTCGTGCGCCGCCTGCAGCGCCTCTCCGATCTGCCGCGCCAGGGCGAAGCCGCGCTCGAGCGGCAGCGGCCCCTCGCGCTCCAGGAGCGCCTTCAGGTTCGAGCCCTCGATGAAATGCATCGAGATGAACTTGACGTCGCCCGCCTCGCCGAAATCATGGATGCGCAGGACGTGCCGGTGGGTCACCTGGCTGGCGAGGAGGATCTCGCGCTTGAAACGCTCGAGGATTTCCGGCCGCGACGCCAGCTCGGGCCTGATCACCTTGAGCGCCACGAGGCGGCCCAGCTCCCGGTCCTGCGCCCTGTAAACCGTCCCCATCCCGCCCTCGCCGAGCACGGAGAGGATCTCGTAACGGGTCCCCAGGAGCGTGCCGGGGGCGAGGCGCGACAGCGGGGCCGTGGCGGGCGGCGTCGCAGTGCCCGACCCCGCACCCGCCGTCCCCGTGGCGGCGTATCCCGTGGCGGTCGCCTGGAAAGGTCCGGATGTCAGGGTGCGCCCGCCCGCGAGACTCGCGCCGCAGGCGGCGCACTCGCCGTGGTCATCCGGGTTGGGCCGGCCACACTGGGGGCAAGTCATAGAAGTGCCTCATCGTAGCACGGGGGCCCGCGGGCGGATCTCCAGGGGAGGGGTCGGTCAGGGAGGGGCTGACCGGGGAAGGGCCTGTCAGGGAGGAGTCGGGCAGGGGCGTTCGTTCGGAGCCGGGTGGGCGTCGTCGGCGCCGAGCGGCCCCTCGCCGCACCCCTCTCCGCCGCTCAGGTAGTAATAGGCCGTGCCCGCGGGCGGAGAGGAGGTGTCCGCGGACAGCAGGTCGCCGTCGGCCCGGGCGTCGGCGCTCTCGAAGCAGGCGTGGTCGAACACGCTGCCGGGAAGGCGGCTGCCCAGGTAATCCGGGATCGTCCCCCGGTAGACGTTGTGGAAACGGGCGCTCGAGGCGGCCGACCAGGTGAAGGTCGCCTGGCCGGTGAAGCGCAGGCCGGCCGTCGGGCCCGGCGGGGCATCGGCCGGGTCGGACGGGGCGCAGTCCATGACGTCGTGGGCCCCGTCGAGGTCGCGGTCGACCGCAATCGGCGGCGCGAATCGGATCCCCTGCTGGAAGGGCCGGCCGGAGATGAACAGGACGGTGCCGGCCCCGGTCGCCTGGTTGACGCGCAGCAGGCCGCCGTCCGCGCCGGTGCCACGCAGCGCGACGCCGTACAGCGTTCCGTCGGGCGCGAAGTCCATCCCCGACAGGATGACGCTGCTGTAGATGGGGCCGCCAACGAGAGTCTTGGCGGCGGTTGCCGGGTCGACCGTGTAGAGGGAAGACGTGGCGACGTACAGCGTGCCGGCGGAGTCGAACGCCATGGCGCGGGCGTTCGGGAGGACCAGGTCGCCGGCGACCGAGGCCGTGGCCCCGGTCGCCGCATCGAGGGTGACGAGCCGGCTCGTCCCCGCGCCGTCCACGGCGATGCCGTATAGGGCTCCCGTCACCGGGTGGAAATCGACCGCCGTCAGCGCCTGCCAGCCTGCCCAGCCGATGAGCGATCCGCGGCCGGGGAGCCCGAGCGTGGCCAGGTCGAGGAGAGCGCCGTTGTAGCCAATCGACAGGTTGACGTTGAACTGCGTGGCGCCGAACAGGCGGCCGGAGGCGTCGAAGGCCAGGTCCCCCAGCTCGTGGAAACCGGGATCGCCGATCGACATGACCTTGCCCGTGGCGGTGCTCAGAAGGACGAGACGCGATCGCTCATCGACCACCCAGGCGACCCGATCCAGCTCCGCCTGGCAGGCCGCGGAGCAGCCGTCGCCCGGCGTCAGGTTGCCGTCGTCGCACTCTTCCTGGTTGGACGGCTGGTACACGCCGTCGCCGCAGACCTCCGGCCGGCAGGTCTGGGAGCAGCCGTCGCCGCTGCGGATGTTGCCGTCGTCGCATCCCTCCACGCCGTCCAGGATTCCGTTGCCGCACGGGGTCGCGGCGCAGCCGCCCGAACAGGAATCGCCGTCCAGGGTGTTGCCGTCGTCGCACTCCTCGAACGGATCGAGGGCCCCGTTGCCGCAGGTGTCGGTCGCGATGTGGCTGGCGAAGACATCAATGTCGTTGTTCCGCCCGTCGGCCCAGGCGGGGTAAAAGCCGGTTCCTTCGCTCGCGCACTGGATGTAGTCGCCGAAGTTGGGGGTGAAGGTCGCCGGCACGAACCAGGAGGAGGGGACGGTGGTGACCCGGAAATTCGCGCCGAACGACTGCCCGCCGTCGATCGAGCGCGCGGCATAGACGTCCGTGGTGTTCATCCCGGGCCAGTTCCGGTAGTCGTACCAGAACGCCTCGGCCACACCGTCGGCGTTGACCGAGACCCAGGGCATCACCTGGTCGCTCCCGGGGGGATCGTCGTTGACGCGCACGGGCGCCGACCAGGTCGCGCCCCGGTCGATGGAGCGTGCCAGGAACACGTCGCGCGCCGGTGTCTGCGGCGTCTCGCGCTCGACCCAGATGACGTAGACGTTGCCGCGATTCTGCCCGGTCGAGGTGTCGGCGGCGATGGTGCCGATCTCCAGGGTGTCCTCGCGGTTGAAGCCGATGTTGGCTGGGAAGAACGACGGCGGCATGGCGCGCACCACGACCTTGGGGTCGAAGGAGGCCGCGAAATCGAATGATCGCCGGAACTCCAGACGGGTCTCGGCGGCGGTGATGTCGTCGATGCCGCGCTCCCACAGGACGTACACCTCGCCGCCCGGGCCGGCGGCCACGTAGGCGATCTGCACCGACTCGGTGGAGCTGCTTTCCAGGACGAGCGGCGCCGACCAGCTGGTGCCGCCGTCGGTGGACTTGATGATTTCGACCTGCAGCGGGCCGGGGAGGCCGAGGTTGCCGTTGACGAAGCGGGTGTAGGCCATGTACAGCGTGTTGGTGGCGCGATCGCAGGTCAGCCATTCCTTGTCGAGAAAGTCGCTGCTGGAGACGCCGGCGATGATCGGGTTCGACCAGGTGAGCGTCGTCCCGGAGACCGTCCCGGCGTTGACCGCGATCGCCGCGTCGGTGGCGTTCGGGAAGTAGATGCTGGCGTAGTAGAACGTGCCGTTGCCGCACACGGTGACCGACGGGTCGCCGAGCAGCTCCTTCGGAAGGGGGCCGCCCGTCGGCAGCCCGCCGCCGTCGGTGAAGGTGAGGCCGCCGTCGGTCGAGTGGGCGGCGCCGCTGCCGCGGTTGCCGTTGATCTGGTTGAAGCCCACGACCACGGTGCCGCCGAAGACCGCGATTGAGGTCTCGCTCTGGGTGCCGGCCACGCCGCGGCTGGCCTGGATTTCGGGGGACCGGTCCAGGACCGCGGCGGCTCCGCCCGCCGCGCCCAGGGATTCCTCCGCCGCGCCATCGGGCCCCATGGATGCGACCCGCTCCGGGCCGCCCCTCGGATGGAGCATCAGACGCACGCGGGCCCGCAGCCGATCGAGGCGCTGCGCGCCGGTCCCGCCGCCCGTGCGGGCGGCCGTCCCGACGCCCCTTGCGACGCCCCGCGCGACGGCCGATCCGGCGTCCGGAGCGCCGCCCGGCCCGCCGCCGGGCGTGGCCGCCAGGAAGAGACCGGAAACGAGCCCGAGGAAAACGAGGCGCCGCCCCGCCTCGCGGAAAGGCATGACGGAAAGCACGGTCGGCACCCGGACAATCGGCAAGCCTGGAAACTACCCCTCGATCGGTCTGCCGTCAAGCGGTTACGGTAGGATCCGGCCCGCATGCGCACCCGAAATGTTGCGGCCGCCATTTTTTTATGCCTGGCGCCAGCACTGCCGGCGGCTCCGGCCGCGGGCGAGGACGACTATCTGCGCGGCTACGTCGTTTCCTGGCTCGAGAACCTCGTGCCCCCGGTGGCCGGCAGGGTGGACGTCCTGGTCCTGGACGGAGTGGTGACGCTTCTCGGGACGGTCGGATCGCCCGAGGATATCGACCGCATCGTCACGGCGATCGGGTCGTTCCAGGGCGTGGTGCGCGTGGTGAACCGGTTGGAAGTCGAGGGCGGCGCCGAGCGGCGGCGCTGGCGGACCTGGATCGAGTGGCTGCGCCCCGCCCCCGGCCGCCGGACGATCCGCTTCCCGGCGGGAGACCTGTTCTCCGGCCCCCTGGCCGACCAGAAGCAGCCGCGTTTCCACACCACCTGGCAGCGCTGGCACACGGCCTCCGGCCAGTTCGACATCGCCTCGGTCGGATTCGGGGAAAACTTCGGGCTCTTGCGCCGGCCGCGCGGCCATGAAGGGGACGGCTGGCAGGTCGGGATCAGCGGCGCGGTGTTCGCCATCTTCAACATGGATTCGTCCTCCAGCGACCTGCTGAACGCCGACTACTACGTCGGCATCCCGATCAGCTACCGGAGCGGCGTCTGGTCGGCGCGCCTGCGCCTGTTCCACCAGTCGTCGCACCTGGGGGACGAGTTCCTCCTGCAGCCGCAGGACCAGCAGCCGGTGCCGCAGGCGGCACGCATCAACCTCAGCTACGAGGCCGTCGAGGTTCTGGGTTCGTACGAGAGGCAGGGCGCCCGGCTGTACTTCGGCGGCACGCGCATCGTCACCCGGGAGCCGGCGGACCTCGGCAGGCAGCGGCTGCAGGCGGGGGTCGAGTTCCGCGGCAACCCGGTCCACTGGCGCACCTCCCGCCTCATCGCGGGGGCCGACGTGCAGGCCTGGAACGAGACCGGTTGGGACCGCGACAAGAGCCTCAAGGCGGGATTGATGTTCCGAAGCCCCTACGGCGACGCGCGCTCGCTCCAGGTCCTGCTCGAGTACTACGACGGGCACGCCCCGCACGGGCAGTTCTTCGAAGTCGAGGTCGAGTATTTCGGCATCGGCGTCGCCTACGCGTTCTAGGAGCGCCCCGCCTTGACCTCGTCGTAGATGACCGCGACGCCGTTGCCGAGCGTCCGGAACCCCGGCTTGACCTCCGGGTACTGGTCCATGCGGATGGTCCGGACCGCCTCCGTCTTGGAAAGGCCGCCCTTCGCAGCCTTCTCGACCTCGCCGACGAGATCGGCCATGAAGGAGCGGAAGCGGCGCAGGGTCGCCACGTCGGTCACAGGGCCGTGGCCCGGGATCACCTTCGTGTCCGGCGGCACGAGCGCCAGGATGTGATCGAGGTTCCGCACGTAGCCCCGCCCCGAGCCGCCCCCGAGCGCGTCGATGAACGGGACCATGCCGTTGAAGAACAGGTCCCCCATGTGCAGGACCTTCTCCTTCCTGAAGAAGACCATCGAATCGCCGTCGGTGTGGCCGGGCGCGACGTGCAGGACATCGACCTCCTCGTCCGCCAGCCACAGGCGCACCTCCCCCTCGTAGGTCAGCGCCGGCGGGACGGCGTCCGCGAGGATGAATGACTGGGCGGATTTCAGGAGGAAGCCGAACAGGTCGCGGTCCTTCTCGAGGGCGAGGCGGTAAGGATCGGCCGCGTCTTTCAGGCCGGCGATCTCGGCCTCGATCGCCTGCAGCTTCGCGGGAAAGGTCTTCTTGATGGTCTCCGGGTATTCGAGCAGCCGGGGCCGCACGCTGTGGTGCGCGATGATCTCGGCGAGCTTGATGAACACCGGGTTGCCGCCCGTGTGATCGCCGTGAAAATGGGTATTGACCAGGAAGCGGATCGGCTTGTCGGTGACGGTCCTGATCTGGCCGACGATCCCCTCGGCGACCTCCCCGTACTGATCGTCCACCACCACGACCCCCGCGTCGGTGACCAGGAAGCCGACGTTGCCGCCCCGGCCGTACAGGCAATAGACGCGGTCGGTCAGTTTCTCCAGCTTGAACGCGGGGGCCTTCTCGGCCGGCTTCTCCGCCGCCGGCGGGGCGCCGGAATGGGCCCGGGCCGGAACCGCGAGCGCCAGGGCCAGGAGCGCCGTGGCGAGCCGCGCGACGGAGATCATGCAGAGGACTCGCAGGCTCGGAACGGACATCGGCTCCTCCGGAAAATGGGACGACTGGACGGGGCCCACTCTACCACGGCCGGGTTATCATGCCGGCCCATGAACGCGTCGCCCACGCAGGCAGCCCGGGCCCTGGCGGAGGCCGATCCGCGCCTCGGGCGCCTCATCGCGGATGTCGGTCCCTGCCGGCTGGCGATCGAGGCGTTGCAGTCCCCGTTCCAGGCGCTGGCCGAGGCGATCGTCTACCAGCAGCTCACCGGCAAGGCGGCCGCCACCATCCTGGGGCGCGTGGTCGATCGGTTCCGTCCGAAGCGTTTTCCGTCGCCTCAGGACATCCTGCGAACGGCGGATGATCGGCTGCGGGCCGCCGGCCTGTCGCGCGCCAAGGTGGCGGCCATCAAGGACTTGGCCGCGCGAACGCTCGATGGCACCGTGCCGTCCCTGGCCGCCCTCCGGAAGATGCAGGAGGAGGAGATCGTCACCCGGCTGACCGCGATACGCGGGGTCGGCCGCTGGACGGTGGAGATGCTCCTGATCTTCCGTCTCGGCCGCCCCGACGTCCTGCCGGCCGGCGATTATGGCATCCGCAAGGGCTTCGCGCGCGCCTTCGGCACCCGCGCCCTCCCGACGCCGCAGCAGGTCCTGCGGCGCGGCGATCGCTGGCGGCCCCACCGCACCGTGGCCAGCTGGTACCTGTGGCGGGCGCTGGATTCCGCTGCGAAGAACGGCCGCCGCCGGGCACGGTAGCACGGGGCCTGGGATCGCGGCGAGGCCGCAGGCTCACTCCAGGATCGCCTCGGCGTCGAGCAGCAGGTAGGGCTCGCCGAACGGCTCGCGCCCGTCGCGCGGCAAAAGGCGGAGCCCCCAGTCGCCGCCGTACACCAGGGTCGCGACGCCGGCGCCGGAGTCCTCCACGCCCACGGCGCGGGCGGGGCAGGGCGTGCCGTCCCCTGCGCTCGACCAGCCGGCCACGTCGCACAGGACGGTCTCGTCTCCTCCCGGTGAGTAACGGATGAGCCGCACGTCCCGCGGCTCCGACGTGGCCTGGAAGCGCTGCGAGCAGCCGTCGGGGCAGTTCGGGTTCGGCTCGATGAAGACGTTGACGAAGCGCCGGGTGCCCATCTCGAGGGGCATTATCCCCGAT
>JACOUZ010000267.1 GCA_016177515.1 Acidobacteriota bacterium | reverse complement strand
GCTCCAGCCAGTCGACCTTTGGATCGTCCCGCCCGAACTGCACCCTCTTCTTCAAGTGAATCAGATGGTTCACGCTGATGGCGTAAATGCCGGGCACGGGCGGGTCGGCGTCCAGGGGAGGATCGTCCGTGCCGGCCCGCGCGCCGATCGTCCAGTGGCGGTACCTGACGCCGTAAAGGTTGGGCGCCACCGGTCCCCAGTATGCCAGGATGAGATCATCGATACCGCGCTCGTCCTCGTATCTTTTCAGCCGCGCCAAGTCCTGGCCCCAGTCGATGCTCGAATCCCCCATGAAGTGTGCGGCGTTTTCCGGCCCGCCGATGATCTCATTGCAGTAGGCGATGAAGTGGGGCGCCGTCCGGGCGACCGACGCCACGAGCCACACGGCCAGGACGGCCGCTGCGGCGCGCCCCTTCCAGGTCGCCGCGAGCGGGGCATAGGCACGGCCCGCGAGGACCAGCAGGAACGATGTCGCGGGGATCAGGTAGCGTAATCCGTAGTTATCGGCCAGCAGGCAGACCGCGACAGCGTAGAGGCCGCCCGGCAGGGCCACGAACAGCAGGATCGGCTTCCATCCGCCTGCCCTCTTGAAGAGGCCGGCCACGGCGAGCGACATCACCAGGAGAGTGGCCAGCGGGGTCTTCAGGAGGAACAGATAGAGCGGATACCACCAGGTCCCCCCCACGCGGAAGGAGCCGTTGATGTAGGCCGGATAGTGCTCGGGCTTGTTCGCGAGCACCTCCCGGATGCCCTTGAAGTAGAGAGTGAGATCGGGGGAGAAGAAGTAACACGCCTGGACGATGACCGCCATGCCGGCCGCTCCGAGCAGGGCCGCCCCCCACTTTCCTCTCAACCGCGAGGGAGCCGTTGCGCCCGCCGGGGCCTTCGGCCAGCGCAGGAGCCAGAGGAGATAGAACACCGGCAGGAAGACCATCGCCGAGAATTTCGAGGCGAGCGCCAGGCCCATGCCGAGGCACGCGAGGACCAGGTCGCGGCTCCTGCCTCCCCGTTCGCAGAATCTCCACAGGAAGCTGAACGCCATGACGCCGAAGCAGGCCAGGGCCACGTCGGTCGTCACGTAGTGGCTGTGCGCCAGGATCGTCGGCTCGAGCGCGAGCAGAGCGAGCGAAACGAGTCCCGCCCCGGGATTTCCGTGCAGCCGCCACGACCAGAGAAAGACCAGAAGACCGAGCAGGACACCCAGGCCGACGACGGGCAGCCGCCCCCGGAACAGCAGGCGGTCGGCGTCCTGCGAGAAGAGGAAGGCGACGCCGAAGGGGCCCATGAAGCGGCGGTAGTCCATCCCTTGCGGCGGCACGGTCGAAGGCAGGACGGGGTCGATCGGGAGCAGAGGAGCGGCGCAGAGCAGCTTGACGAAGGGAGGGTGCTCGGGGTTGAGGCGGAAGTCATGCGTCCGCCAGTAGGCGTAGCCCGCGGGCAGATGGACCCGCTCGTCCACCGTCAGCGAATCGCCGCTCATTTCCCAGATCGACAGCCCGGCGAACAGGGACAGGAGGCAGAGGACGCACAGCGCCGGAAACCAGATCCGGATACGGTTCATAGGGTGGGGATCGTACACCCGGAACCGGCGTCCGCCGGGCCGCGCCGCGGTGGATTTCCCGGCGTGCTTATGGTAAAAGGTCAGCCGTTCCTGCCATTATGGAGACCACTTCTCAAGCCGATTGCGTGGAGGCGTCATGGACACGACTCTGGTCAAGGAAAACCTCAACCCCTTCGAGATCGCGCAGCAGCAGTTCGACAACGCGGCCGAGCACCTGAAGCTCGAGGCCTGGCTGCGGGAGGTCCTGAGAAGGCCGAAGCGCCAGCTGATCGTGTCGATCCCGACCAAGATGGACGACGGATCGATCCGGGTGTTCGAAGGGTACCGGGTGCAGCACAACCTGGCCCGCGGCCCCGCCAAGGGCGGCATCCGCTATCACCCCAGCGTCACCCTGGACGAGGTGAAGGCGCTGGCCTCCTGGATGACCTGGAAGTGCGCCACGGTCAACATTCCGTACGGCGGCGGCAAGGGGGGCGTGATCTGCGACCCCAAGCGCATGTCGCAGCAGGAGCTCGAGAACATGACCCGGCGCTACGCCTCCGAGATCAGCATCATCATCGGCCCCGAGCGCGACATCCCCGCGCCCGACGTCTACACCAACCCCCAGACGATGGCCTGGATCATGGACACCTACTCCATGACCGTCGGCTCGACCCAGTTGGGCGTCGTGACCGGGAAGCCTCTGCAGATCGGCGGCTCGCAGGGCCGCGGCGAGGCGACGGCGCGCGGCGTGCAGTTCGTGACGCGCGAGGCCTGCCGCGAGAAGAAGATCGCGCTGAAGGGCGCCCGGGTGGCGGTGCAGGGGTTCGGCAACGCCGGCAGCGTGGCGGCGCGCCTCTTGAGCGAGGACGGCGCCTCGGTCATCGCCGTCTCCGACAGCAGCGGCGGCATCCTGAACCCGAAGGGCCTGAACATCACGGCGGTCCAGGCACACAAGGGAAGCACCGGCTCCCTGCGGGGCTTCCGCGACGCCGACTCGATCAGCAACGAGCGGCTGCTCGAGCTCGAGTGCGACGTCCTGGTGCCGGCCGCCCTCGAGAACCAGATCACCCAGGCGAACGCCGGACGCGTCCGCGCCAGGATCGTCGCCGAGGCGGCCAACGGGCCGACGACTCCAGGCGCCGACGAGATCCTGCACAAGAACGGCGTCTTCACGATCCCGGACATCCTGGCGAACGCCGGCGGCGTCACCGTGTCGTACTTCGAGTGGGTGCAGTCGCTGCAGGCGTTCTTCTGGGAGGAGGCCCAGGTCAACCATCACCTGGAGAAGGTCATGACCCGCGCCTTCAACGAGGTCCTGGCGATCTCCAGGAAGTTCAACGTGCACATGCGGGCCGCCGCCTACATCCTGGCGGTCGGCCGGGTCGCCGAGGCGACGCGCATCCGCGGCATCTATCCTTAAGATCCCGGTGCGCGTCTTCCCCGTCGCGGCCGGCGCCATCGCCGTCCTCCTGGGCCCTGCGGCCCTGGAGGGGGCGGTGGTGCGCCAGATCCCCGAGCAGAAGGTCTTCGCGACCGAAACCCAGCCCCAGTTCCCGGCGTTCCTCTACGCCCCCCGGCCGGCCGAGGGGACCGAGGGAACGCCCCCGCGCCCGGCGCCGTCGGGCACGCCGGTCATGTTTTATTCAGGGGAGTGGGGCTGGACGCCGCTGCAGCAGGACGCGGCGTCCAGCCTGGCCGCATCGGGCCGCCACGTCCTCGGGATCGATTCCGCCGAGTACTTCGGAAAGACAATCCCGCCGGAGATTATGGCCGCGGAGTTCGAGCGCTTCAGGGGCTTCCTCAACGAGCGGGCGGGGAGGCCGAAGGACGCCCCGGTCATCCTGGTCGGCTTCGCGGCCGGCGCCGAGATCATCCCGTACCTGCTGAACCGCATCGCCCCCAAAAGCGCGCGGGGCGTGGCCCTCATCTCCCCGGACAGGAAAGGGGCGAGCGTCTTTCGCGTCTCCATTCAGCTCAGGATGGACAGCCCGCCGGACGAGACTTTCGACGTCGAGACCGAGCTGCGCAGGATGGCCCCGGTGCCGGTCGTCCTGATGGAAGGCTCGCTCGATCCCCACTCCGAGGCGAAGGCCCTGAGCCCTGTACCCCGCGGCCCCAGCAAGTACGCCCCCGTCATCGGCGGCGACCGCCAGTTCCACGACGTGCGCGACGGCTTCTTCCGCCTCCTGGACGACGCCCTCCGCTGGATCGACGGTGAGGCCGCGCCCGGTCCCGGGCCGGCGCCCGGCACCCCGGCGCCGCCGCGGCCGGCAGGCGGCAACCCACGATAAGCGCCGGGTGCCCCGGGCGGCCCGCGTCTCGCGCCCGCATGCCTCGGACGCGGATTGGGCTCCCGCCGCCTCCACCCCTGGAGTTGGCATTCAGCCGTCCCCGGTGGCCCGGCATCTGCTCGGCAGCCGGTCCCATCTGCGGTCTCATTGTTTCCGCGTGTGGGTGACGAACTTCCTCTTCTGGTCGTCGTGACCAAGCAGCTGCGAGATGCTGAGTGGCTGGCCCATGAACGTGCTCGTGTACTGCTGGCGCAGAAACGTGCCGCCCATAATCCATTCGGTCTGGCAAGCCGTCCGGCCGTGTTCCTCCTTGCTGTCGGGCAGCCTGAACGTCAGGCTCACCTCCCAGGTGCCGACAAAATACCCCAGGCGCTCGTTGCGGTGGCCTGCGGGGTTCACCTCCTGGGCCGAAGTGACCGTGACGAGCGCGACAGCGGCCAGGGCAGCCAACAAGAATCGCTGCATGAGAAAGGCCTCCTCCGGTTCAGAGACGGTGGGCCCTGTTTCGGTGTTCCGGGACGGTTTACGGCGTGGACAGGACGAACTGATTGCCATCGGGGTCCTTGAAGATCGCCGACGTCCCCCAGTCGGCTTTCTGCGGCTCCTGTACGAACTCCACACCGCGCGCCTTCAGTTCCTTCGCCGTGGCGACGACGTCGTCGGCTGAGAAGGTCACGTTCATCAACTTGCCGACCAGCCGCTCTTGCCCCGGCGCGGTAAACAGGACGAGCTTCGTCTCCGCGCGCGGGATGCCGAGTTCTATCCAGCGCTGCTGGCTGTCGAATGGGCTGTCCGTGATCACCCGAAGCCCGAGTTTCTTCGTGTAGAACTCCAGCGCCCGATCCTGGTTCGTCACTGGGATGTTCGCGAATTTGATCGCCTTGATCATGTCTTTGCCTCCGTTGTGCGCGGGTCATCATGACGCGCGCGAATGGAGGCATGATCGGCTTTCATGCGCTTGTCGGCAAGGCGTGCATTATTTAGGATAGCAACGGTTGCCAGAGCATCCTTCCGGGGGGACCCGATGACCACCATCGCCATTGACGCGTACATCATGGACACACTGTTGCGCGATCTCGTCGGCCACGACCGGCGCCCGTCGGCGTTCCTGGTCTACCTCTACCTCTGGAGGGAAAGTCACGGGCGTGGCGGCCCGAACGCACAGATTCCGCTGCTGGACATCGCACAGGATATCGGCCTGTCCAAGCGGTCGGTGCAGGAGGCGCTGAGCTGGTTGGCGAAGCGGAAGCTGGTCGCTGTCGCGCGCGCGAGCATCACGGCCGTGCCCGTGTACAGCGTGTTGCGACCGTGGCGTCGCTGACACCTCGCTGTGCCGGCGGGGGACCGGGAGCGAGGCCAGCCGCGGGGATCGCTCCGCACTACTGGCACTGCTTGTCGTTCGGCCTGGCCGCTCCGCTCGACGCGTTCCCCAGGGATCCTTCGCAGCGGTTTTCCCCGTTGGGAAGGTAGTAGGACGCCGTGCCGGTGGCCGGGGTCTCGCCATCGTTGACCTGCGTTGCCAGGATGCGCGCGGCGAAACAGGCGTGGTCATAGGCGGAGGAACCAAGACCACGGCTCCCCATCAGCCGACTGGGTATCGTCCCGCGATAGACATTGTAGAACTGGGCGTCGCGGATCGGCTCCCACGTGAGGGTCGTGACGCCCGTCCCCCGATCGTGGGTCGCCTTCACCGTGTTCCCCACCGGACCCGGGGGCCCTGACACCGCCGGGTCGAATGGGGCGCAATCGACCGCGTCGCAGACCCCGTCGAGGTCCTGGTCCGGCATCGGGGCGTGGGAACAGGCCCCGGTGTTCTGGCACAGGTCGGTCGTGCAGGGATTGCGGTCGTCGCAGTCGGCGTCGCCCGGACAGAGCGACGTGTGCAGCGCGGCGTCGAGCGAGCCCATCGGCTGCCCGCGTTCGTCGAGCAGGAGGACCGGTTCGAATCCCTGGTAGGTGTGGCCGTAGGGCGGGAACTCGTTGATGAAGGTCTGCACGCGGAACGGCTGCTCGTTGTGCAGCTGCATCCCGCCCACCTCGACACGGAAGAACATATCGAAGTCGCTTCTTCCGGGAACGTCGTGCCTCGGGGAGACCGGCGTGATCACGCCCGGGGAAGGCGGCAGGCCGAGCTCGCGGCCGGCCGTCACGAAGACGGGACCGATGGGACTCGCGCCCGTGAGGCTCATCGACACGATCTCCGTGGGTATCGTCGTCTGCGCCCGCGCCGGATCGAATGCGGTCGCGGTCCTGGTGCCGCTGCTGGGGCCGGCGAGTTCGGTCTGGAACTGCCCGAACCCGAAGATCGTCACGGTGTACGTTCCCCTCGAGTTGTGATTGCACCTGCGCTTCTGGGAGACGCGGATGCCGTGCTTCGCCAGCCGCGCTTGCTCCTTGCTCAGCTTCTTCTTCGAGCCTCCTCCGCCGCCGGGGGGAAGGAAGTCCCTCGGCAGGATGTCGAGCGCGTTCAGATTGTCCCCGAAGAGCAGCCCCAGCGCACCGGCGCTCGCGTAGAGGGTGAATGTCCCGGTGAAGCTGGTGTAGAAGACGTCGGCCGCGGACACTTCGTCGGGGGTCCCCGGGATGCCATCCGGTCCGACCAGCACGCTCGGCGATCCCGGATGGAGGCTGAACAGAGCCTCGTCGACGCCGGGGTCGAGAACGCCCAGGGTCGCCACGTCGGAGAGGGCCAGCGCGTCGATGTCGTCACCCGGAAGCAGGCCGATGTCGGCGGTCCCGTCGGCGAAGACCCCGAAGCTGAAGCCGCCGGGAGGCGTGACCAGGATGTCGTCGGGATCGACCGGGGGCGGCAGCATGAGAGCGGCGGAAGGCGAGGCGGTGTCGATGCTGAAGAAGACGTGCCGGTCGGGGATGCCATCGGGCGGACCGATCCCGGTGGCGTTGTCGATGAGGTCGACCCCGAAGACCAGGTCGGCAGCGTCCGACAGCTCCAGCCCGTCGAGGTCGTCCTCGGGCGGGGCGATCGCCGAACCGTTCATCGCCGGGGCCTGGAGGCCGAGCAGAAACTCGTCGGTCGCCAGGTCGTTGGCGGCGGCCGTGGCCGGGGTGACGAAGCGCCCGGTCGCGAAATGCAGCGGGATGTAGCTGCCGAACGGAGCAAACGGCAGGCTCTTGAACACGTCGCCGGCCGCCTCGTCTCCCGGGTCGCCCCCGCCGGGATTCGTGGGCAACGGCGGCGCGGCGGGAATGGTGAAGGGCGAGGTCACGGCATGGAATTCGACGGCCGTGCCCGGAAGGCCCATGGTCGCCGGGTCGACCGAGAAGAACAGCACGTTGCCGCTGTCCCGCCCGAACGACAGGGCGTCCACGTTGTCGTTGGGGACGAGACCGAAGGTGCCGACGGTGTTGCCGGGCGGAGGGCCGAACGAACCCGGCGGCCCGGGGACCCCGGGCGGTGGTGGCGCCGGCGTCGCGCCTCCGGGGTTCGGCGTGAACGGCCCGAGGAAGGGCGGCCCGGCCGGCGCCGGACCGACTCCCAGGGCGGCCGACATGCGGTCGACGTTCGATCCATTGGGGGGGGCCCCCAGCGGGTCCCCCGCGGATTGGAAGATCTCCCCCTCCGTCGCGTAGCCGAGGCCCCCGGGAGGAGCGCCGGGAGGCGCGCCAGGTGACGTGCCGAGCGCGTAGACATCGTTCGGCGGCACGTGACGGGGATCCGGGACGATCAGTCCTTCGGCGGGGTTCGGCAGGGGAGTGAGCGGCGCTCCGGCACGAGCCGGGTTGAACGCTCCGCCATCCACCGAGTAGCAGACCGGCGGCTCGCGTGGCGGGGCGCACCTGGCGCAGACGCAGCCGGGGAAGAAGTTGGACGTCAGGCCCGCCACCTCGAGCGCCACCTGGCCGTCCCCCGGGAAGAGCAGCGGGTTGGCGCTGTGGCTCCACGATTCAGCCGTCACCTCCAGAGTCAACGGTCCCGGAGAGATCACGGGGCCGACTGTGCCCGGCCCGCCGACCTCGGTGAACGTCAGGAACGGCCGGACGGGAAGCAGGGAGTCGAACGTCCCGCCGTCGGCGGCGGCATCGTGGCGGATGGTCATCGATCCGACGGGCTGCGTGGGCTCGACCCCGCCGGTGAGCGGGTCGACCCGGATCTGGACGTCGAGATTCCAGAGCTGAGAGGATGCGCCCCCGCCGAACGTCACCGTGAGCGGCGACGCGCTGCGCAACGAGAGTGCCACGATCACGATGGGGATGGTGGCCGGAAAGGCCGGGCCGGCGCCTGCTAGGCGTTGGACCACGGTGTCAGTCGGGACCAGACCGCAGAAGGTCGGCGCCGGGCCGGGACCGTCCGGGTCGAAGCAGTCGAACGGCACTCCCTTGAGGAACACCCGCCCGATGAAGGGGTCGCTACCCGGCCCGAAAAAGTCGCCCGGAAGCATGAGGTCGTCCAGGGTCGTGCCCGTGTCCGTCTCCAGCAGATCGTATCCCGCGAGGATCGCGTCGGCGCGCGCCTCGCGCGCAGTCGCGAGGCAGAAGAGAGTGGCGCACGCCACCGTGACGAGGTTCAAGCAGCTTCTTGTCCCGGTTTTCATGGGACCCTCCCGGGCCCGCGCCCCCGCCTGCGCCAGCGTGCCGTAGGGAGGGGCGAAGCCCACGTTTGGACTCCTTTTGTTGGGTGAATGTGTCCTCCATATACGCTCAAAATCCCCCGGTGTCAATCTGGCGAAGCAAGCGGCCCGATGCGCCTGACATCGAGCCGTACGAGTGTGCGGACGCTGCGGAAAACGCGAGGCTAACGAGGCGTGTACGAGCGGCTGATGTTGAAGCCGAGCCGGAAGTCCTTCTGGTCCAGGTCGAGATCGGCGCCGGGGGCGTAGAGGTCGGTGTGGGCG
>JACOUZ010000271.1 GCA_016177515.1 Acidobacteriota bacterium | reverse complement strand
GCCGAGAAGCACTCGTTCCCGCGCTTTCTGGCCGCGCGGTTCCTGGCGCGTTACGGCCGCGAGGGGAGCGAAGCGCTCCTGCGCACGCTGAACACGCCCGCGCCGGCCGTTCTGCGCGTGGCGCGCCGGGCGGGCGACGCCGAAGCGGTCGCCCGCAGGCTCCGTGAGGAGGGGATCGGGACGTCTCCCTCGCCGATCCTCCCTGGCGCCCTGCGGGTGGTCCGGGGAGCGCCGCCGCGCACGCTCCTGTTCCGGGAGGGGCTGATCTACATCCAGGACGAGGCGGCCCAGATCGTCTCCCTCCTCCTGCTGCCGGTCGACGCGCGGGAGGGCCTGCTCGACCTGTGCGCCGCGCCCGGCGGGAAGCTGCTGATGGCGGCCGAGACGATGCCACCCGGGACGCGCATCATCGCCTCCGATGTCTCGGCGGGAAGGCTTCGCCTCCTGGACGACAATGCGCGCCGCCTGCACGTGACGGGGATCCTGAAGGTGGCGGCCGACGCGAGCCGGCCGGCGCTCCGCTCGACATTCGGCCGCGTCCTGCTCGACGCGCCGTGCACCGGCACCGGCGTCATCAGGCGGCACCCTGAGATCCGCTGGCGGCGAAGCGAGGACGACATCACCAAGGCGGCCTGCACCCAGGCGCAGATGCTGCTCTCGGCCGCCGATCTCGTGTCCCCCGGCGGCCGGCTGGTCTACTCGGTCTGCAGCCTCGAGCCGGAGGAGGGGATCGATGGGATCGCGGCCCTGCTCGAGGTCCGCTCCGACCTCCGCGCCGTGGATGCCCGGACGATCCTGCCGCCCGATCTGCATCCCCTGGTGGACGACCATGGCTTCCTGGTCACTCTTCCCCAGCGCGACGACATGGACGGGTTTTTCGCCGCCGTCCTCCAGCGCTCCTGACGTGGACGCCCGCTGAATGGACCCGCGGTTTCCGGGGCCGGCACCGCTACGCATCGCGGGGGACGGGGTCGCCGCGCCGGCCCCCGCACCCGCGTATCCCTTCGCCCTCCATCTTCGGGCCATTCGGGTTCGGAGTTCGCCGTGAATTGACGCCCGCGCCCGGAGGGATTCCCGGCGAGAGTGGCAGGGCAAGCCGCGGCGCGGGGCCTTCGAGGCAAGGCGAGGCGCTCGGATGATCTGGTGTGTCCCCGCAGCCGAGCCAGGTCCCGCGACGCGGCTTGCCCTGCCACGCAAACCGGGGATGTCTCGGGGCTCCGCGCGCGCTTGGGCGTTGTGTAACCGCTGTGCTACCATGCCGATCCGTTGGTCTGATCGCGCACGGAGGCCCGTATCTTCAAGAACCTTCAGAGAGATCAGTGGCGTCGTTACGCCATCCTGATGGTCCGGGCCGCGATCGTCGTCGGGCTCCTGGCCACCATCGCCGCATTCAGCGCCTACTACACGGTGAGGCATTCGGTCGTGGGCCGGGACGTGCAGGTCCCGGATCTTGCCGGCCTCACGTCCGCGGAGGCGTCCGCGCTTCTCGAAAAAAATGGGCTGATCCTGGAGGAGGCGGCGGGGCGCAACGACGAGCACATGGAGATCGGCCGCGTCCTGGCGCAGGATCCGCCGCCCGGAGCGTCGATCAAGCTGCAGCGCAAGGTCAAGGTCGTGGTGAGCCTGGGCAACAAGGTGAGCTCGATCCCGGAGCTGCGCGGCGGCGCCGCGCGCAAGGCGCAGATCACCCTGCAGCAGCAGGGCATGAAGCTCGGCGACCAGGTGTACGTGCACAGCCGCAAGGCGGAGGAGAACATGGTGATCGGCCAGGATCCCCTGCCGGAGGGGGCCGGGCTGCGCGATGCCAGGGTCACCCTCCTGGTCAGCCGCGGGGCCCCGCCGCGCACTTTCGTGATGCCGCGGCTCGCCGGACGTGGAGAGAAAGAGGTCGTGGCCTTCCTGTCGCGTGCCGGGCTGCGCGTCGCCCCCGTGCGGCGCGAGGCGGGGAGCGACGCGCCGGCGGGGACGGTCGTGGCCCAGGATCCGGAATCCGGCTACCCGGTGCGCAGCGGCGACTTCGTGACCCTGACCGCCGCCGGAGGAGGCCCGGGCGGTGGCTAGCGATCCGAGGCAGAAGCCGGGCGGCCCGCCGCGCTCCGGCGTGCTCCTTCCCAGGACGCCGGCGCTCGCGCCCTCGATCCTGACGGCCGATCTGGCGCGCCTGGGGGAGGAGATCGCTGCCGCGGAGGCGGGCGGGGCCGGGTTGTTCCACCTGGACGTGATGGACGGCCATTTCGTCCCGAACCTGACGATTGGCCCCCTGGTGGTGGAAGCGGTCAACAAGGCGACCGATCTGCCGCTCGATGTGCACCTGATGATCGAGGCGCCGGACCGCTACATCGAGCGCTTCGCGCGCGCAGGCGCGGACATGATCTGCGTGCACCAGGAGGCCGTGCCGCACCTGCACCGGACGATCGAGCTCATCCGGGAAGCGGGGGCCGCTGCGGGGGTCGCCCTGA
Source organism: Acidobacteriota bacterium (assembly GCA_016177515.1). Lineage (GTDB taxonomy): Bacteria > Acidobacteriota > Polarisedimenticolia > Gp22-AA2 > Gp22-AA2 > Gp22-AA3. The sequence continues at coordinate 843 of JACOUZ010000271.1, read as the reverse complement.
ACCCCGCAACACCGATCGGCGCCCTTGAGGAGATCCTCCCGGAGCTGGATTACGTCCTTCTCATGTCGGTGAACCCCGGATTCGGCGGGCAGCGCTTCATTCCCTCCGTCCTGGGAAAGGTCGCCGCGCTGAGGCGGCGCCTCGAGGAGTCCGGCTCGAAGGCGAAGATCGAGGTCGACGGCGGCGTCGGTCCCGGCAACATCGTCCGGCTCCTGGAGAACGGCGCGGAGATCCTGGTCGCCGGTGCGGCCGTCTTCGACGGCCGGGACCCGCAGGCCCGGACACGCGCTCTCGTCGCCCTCCTCGAGGGCGCTCAACGCACGGCCAGAGCGGGATCCTAGGCGAGGTGGGCGTGTCCGGCGGCGAATCCGTGCAGGTGAGGGTGCGGTACCCGGAGGTCGACCGGATGGGGGTGGCGCATCACGCGAATCACTTCGTCTGGTTCGAGATCGGCCGGACCGAGCTGATGCGCGCCCGCGGCATCGACTACCGCCGCCTGGAGGAGGAGGGGATCTTCCTGCCGGTCATCGAGGCCGCCTGCGCCTACCACGCGCCGGCGCGCTACGACGATTGGCTGCGGGTGCGCACGCACGTCGAGGCCGCGAGCGCCGTGCGCGTCTCCTTCGCCTATCGCATCGAGCGCGAGCCGGACGGGCGCCTGCTGGCGACCGGCAGCACGCGGCACGCGGCGGTCGACAGGAGCGGCCGCCCCCGCCGGCTGCCCGCCACACTCAAGGGACTTCTGGCTTGAGCGTATCCCTCATGCCCGCGGTCCCCGACAGCGTCCGCGGCGCGGCTTCCGTCCTGGTCCTCCTGTCGATCGCGGTCTTCGCCTCGGGGTCG
>JACOUZ010000313.1 GCA_016177515.1 Acidobacteriota bacterium | reverse complement strand
TTCGTGAACGTCGAACTGCCGGTTGAGGCGGGGACGGTGCTCGGCGATCAGAGCCGCTTCGACGAGCGCCGCTTCCATCTCGGAGGCGACCGTGTCGAACTGGAAGGAGTGGATCTGCTCCAGGACCGCCCTCCCCTTGGCGGTGCCGCGCGCCGACGGAGTGAAATAGGATCCGAGTCGCACTCGCAGGTTCTTCGCCTTGCCGACGTAAAAAACCCGCCCCTGGATATCGAGGAAACGGTACACCCCGGGCGAGGCCGGCAGGGCCCTCAGATCCTCGGCCGAGAAGGCGCAGCCGGACAGATCCAAGGGCGCCGCCGGCATGTCCTGGTACTCGATGAGCGCCTCGATCGAATCGATGCCGCGCTCCTGCAGGAGCGGCACGAGCCGGAGGAACGAGGCGGCGACGAGGCGGACACGCCCCCGGCAGTCGTCCGGGCCGCGCGCTTCCTGACCCAGGGCGGCCGCCAGGTCGCCCGCCGCGTGGCTCGACTTGAGCCCCAAAAGCAGGTGGCCGAGCTTGGCCGCCGAGACAACCGGCGCCTGGAAGGCCAGCCCCGCCCCGGCGCACAGCCGGCGGAGCGGCTCCACCTCCCGCGCCACGCGGTGGCAGACGACCGGCAGGTCTCCGATCGTCTGAAGCAGGTCCTCGAGGACCTCGGGCGCCAGGCCGGCGCCGGCCGGCTCGTCGGCCTGCCGGGCGTCTTCATCGAGGGCCCAGGCGGGGAAATGCTCCTCCTGGCATTCCTCGCCGGCGATCACGGGGAGCAGGCTGACGACCCGGACGGCCCCGCTGCCGCCCGGCCCCGCCCCTTCCGAGGCGAGCGCGACGAAATCGTCCAGTCCTGTCTCGGCGGTCCCATCCGGCCGCGCCCCGGAGCTCGCTTGACGGGGAGGTGCTCCCGTCTCCGGCACGGGCAGCGGATCACCGGCATCCGTCCCGGTGCCGATCGCAATCGGTGTCCCGGTGGCCCGGGGCGCATTCTTCGCCAGCGACCAGCCTTCTTCCGGCCGGTGCACGATCCCCGGCACGGTGGCGAGAAACGGCGCCAGCAGGCGGCGGCAGGTCTCCTCGTCGCCGTGCTCGATGCGCAGGAAGCGGGAGGCAAGGCTGCGGCTGGTCTCGGCCCGCCCGGCGGCTCGCAGGTGGGCGATGATGTCCTTCTGGATCGCAGGGGTCTTCGTCATGTCACCGGACGACGGCGGCGCGGGCGGGCCGCCGCATTATACGTCGCGGCCGTCGCCGATGAGCGCCAGGACGCCGGTGTGGGTGAACAGGCGATTCTCGCCGCGCAAGGGCGCGATCTCGGCGTTGCCGAAGAATCCGGCAATCGGCAGGTCCCCGAGGGCGGAAGAGATGTAGGCCGTGTCGATCCCGGGCATGCCGTAGAGGGAGGCGCCGCGGGCGGCGCAGTTGAAATACAGGCCGAAGCGGTACTCTCCCGCGGCCGCCTTCGGCCCGAAAGGCCTGAGCATGTCCTTGAGGTCCTGGCGGGCCGCGTGCGCCTCGCGCAGGACGAAGTGGATCGGCTCTCCCTCCCGCACGGTGGCCGCGACGACGAGGGCGCCCCGCGCGGCGTCGACGCCGATCAGCTGGCGCACCAGGTACTCGCCCTCCGCGATCGTCTCCTGGCTCGGGTCGGGCGGCAGTCCGACGAACAGATGCCCGGCCAGTTTCTCGATCGAAGAGGCCCAGGGTCCCGGCAGGCGCGAGCGCAGCACCTCGAGCGCCGGCCTGGAGTCGATTTCCAGGATGACGTTGCCGTCTCCGGCGGTGATCCGCGCCAGCGGCCCGAGCGGCTGGCACCCCTGCGTCACGCCGATGGCGCGGCGCAGGTCACCCGACAGGTGGAGGCCGGAGAGCGCCCGGCTGGCGACGTTCCGGCCATAGAACTGGAACGTGCTGCGGAGGGCCGGGTCGCCCGAGGCTGCGGCGCCGACCGCTTCGTGCCCCGGCGCGGCCCGGCCGATCTCGTGCAGCAGATGGTCGGGCCGGGCCGCCAGGGGGTCCGGCAGCAGGACCAGGAGTCCGCCGGGACGGCCCTGGACCTGCCGGCCGACCTCGCGCGCGGCGGCGCGCGGGTCGTCGTCCCCGATCGGCGCATAAAGAGTTTCGGCGCGCAGGCGATCGGATCGCACCGCGAGCACCACGGCCCCGGGGCGCCCCTCAATCTCCTCCGACCCGGTGAGCACGCCCGCGGCACTGCAGCCGGCGATGAAATCGGTGCCGAGGGTCTTCTGGATCCCGGCCAGCATGGCCGCGAAATGCGGGCGGTGGGCGGACGTGATGAACACCAGCCCCCAGTCGGCCCGTTCGGAGCCGCAGCGCTGCAAGGCGTCGCGCGCCGCCTGCCGTGCCGCCGCGAGCGGGTCGATTTCCCCGGAAATCCCCACGCCGGCCGCTGTTCCCATCGGCGTGAAGATATCACGACTATAATCCGCGGCTCCGGCCCGCCCCCGTGGCGGCCGTGGGAGGAGACCGTGTCGATCGCAGCCGGGCGCCGGGAATCGCGAACCCCCGATCGGGGCGGGTTCGCCCTCATCATCGCTTCGGCGTTCTGCTACTCGCTGCTGTCGATCTTCGGAAAATACGCGCTCTCCCTGGGTCTGCCGCTCGCGCCGCTTCTGGCGACCCGGTTCTTCATCGCCTCCATCATCCTGTGGCTGTGGGTGCTGGCGGTGCGCGAATACCGCCAGGCATCCTTCCGCGTGCCGAGCCGCCGCCGCGCCGCCCTGTTCGTGTGGGGCGTCGCCGGGTACGCCGGCCAGTCGACCCTCTTTTTCCTGGCCCTGAAGCGCATTCCCGCCGGCCTGACGGAGGTCCTCCTGTACACCTGCCCGGCCTTTCTGGCCCTCATCCTCTGGGGCACCACGAGGCGGCGACCGCAGGCCTCCCGTCTGGCGGCCATCGCCCTGGCGATGGCCGGCGTGTGGCTCTGCGCCGGGCGCATCGATGGCGCCACGGACGCGGCGGGGGCGGCCCTGGCGGTCCTGTCGGGACTGTGGTACGCCGTCTTTCTGATCTGGATGCACCACCTGACTCCCGGCATCCCCGGGACGGTCTCCGGAGCGTACATCATCACCGGGGCGGCCTTCTCCTTCTCGGCGGCGAGCCTCCTGCTCGGCGGCGGCCTCCTGTGGCCGCGCACGGCCGCTGAGTGGGGGAGCCTGGCGGGCCTGATTCTGTCCTCGACCGTCTTCGGGCTCGTCCTGTTCGTGGCGGGGCTGAAGCGGGTCGGGCCGCAGGTGGCGTCGGTCCTGAGCACCTTCGAGCCGCTCGGCACGCTGCTTCTGGCCGCCCTCCTGCTCGGCGAGAGGCTTTTGCCCCTGCAATGGGCCGGCGCCGCGCTCATCATCGGCGCCGCGTTCGTCCTGGCCGCGACCGGGCCCGCGGAGGAGGACCGGGTCGGCCCCGCCGACGCTCCCGTGCCGGCGCTGCCGGAGGGCGCGCGCCAGTGAACTTCGCCTGTGGCACCGGGCGACGGGGGACCAGGACGGATGTCCGCCGCAATTGGGCTCGCGGCGCGACGGCGGCTGCGTTAAAATCATTCTTCGCTTCCTACTCGGTTTCACATGGCGGGAAACGGTCCATGAAGCCTGACATCCGCGAGCTGGCCCGCCGGCGCCTGGTCATCTACGACGGCGGCATGGGGACCATGCTGTTCGCCGCAGGTCTCCTGGACGGGGAGTCGCCGGAGCCCTGGAACTGGGAGAAACCGGAAGTCGTGGCGGCCGTCTACCGCGCCTACTTCGAGGCCGGATCGGACGTGGTCCAGACCAATACCTTCGGAGGCACGCCGATCAAGCTGTCGGAGCGCGACCTGCAGGACCGCACCTACGACGCCAACTTCCTGGCCGCGAAGGCCCTGAAGGCGATCTGTCCCGAGGGGCGCTACGCGGCGGGCGACGTCGGCCCGATCGGCAAGTTCATGAAGCCGATGGGGGAGTATACCCGCGCGGAATTCGACGCCTCCTTCGCGGCGCAGATCCAGGGGCTGATTGACGGGGGCGTCGACCTGATCTCGATCGAGACCATGTACTCTCTCGAGGAGGCGCTCTGCGCCCTGCGCGCCGTGAAAAAGCAGTCGTCGCTGCCGGTGTCGGTCTGTATGACGTTCGACCGCAACCCGCGCGGCTTCTTCACGCTGATGGGAGAGACGGTGCCCCGCTGCCTCGAGGTGCTGAAGGACAACGGGGCGGACATCGTGGGGAGCAACTGCTCGCACGGCAGCCCGGTTTTCATCGAGCTGGCGCGCATCCTGAGGGACCATACCGATCTCCCGGTCATCGTGCAGCCGAACCGCGGCAAGCCGATCCTCGAGAAAGAGACCATGTCCTACAAGCAGACCGTCGAGGAGTTCATGGCGGACGCCCGGACGATCGCCGCCCTGGGGGTCAACGTCTTCGGCGGCTGCTGCGGCACGACCCCCGAGTTCATCGCCGGTCTCTGCCAGGCCGTGAAGCCAGGCGTGTCCTGCGCCGCGCCCGGGGAGGCCCTCTCTTGAGTCTCGTGCCAACCTTCCGGCCCCGAATCCAGATGATCTCCCGGGAGATGATCGACCGGATCATCGACGAGGCGTTCGAGGTCCTGAGCGACATCGGCCTGCAGTTCGAGCACCCGAAGGCGCTGGCGATCCTGGGGGAGCACGGCCAGAAGATAGACAAGGCGGCCGAGCGCGCCTGGCTGAGCCGCGGCTTCGTGGAGAAGGCCATCGAGTCCGCCCCGAAGAGCTTCAAGATCTGGAACGTTTCCGGAGACTCCTCGATCGAGGTCGGGGGAGACAGCGTCACCTACGATCCGGGGTCGGCGGCAATCAAGATGCTCGACCCGGACGGCCGCGTGCGCCCCTCCACGTCGTCGGATTACATTCGCCTGGCCCGCCTGGTCCAGCACCTGCCGCACATCCGCGCCAATTCGACCTCGCTCGTCCCCTCGGACGTCCCGATCGAGGTGTCGGACTTCTATCGTCTGTACCTGGCGGTGCAGAACTGCAACAAACCGGTCATCACGGGACTTTTCCGCGAGGAGTCGTTCCCGGCGATGCTCGAGATCCTTGGCGTCATCCGGGGTTCGGCGAAGGAGGCGTCCGAAAAGCCGCTCGCCATCTTCGACGCCTGCCCGTCGTCGCCCCTGCGCTGGAGCATCCTGACGTCCGAGAGCATCATGGAATGCGCCCGGCACAACCTGCCCTCGGAAATCATCTCGGTGCCTTTGACAGGCGCCACCGGTCCCGTGACCTTCTCGGGCACGCTCGTGGTCCACACCGCGGAGAATCTGGCGGGCATCGCCCTGGCGCAGGCGGTCCGCCCGGGAGCGCCGGTGGTCTACGGCGGCGCGCCCTGCCTGATGGACATGCGCGCCGGCCAGACGCCGTTCGGATCCCTCGAGACCTATATGATCGACTGCGCCTACGCCCAGATCGGCAAGACGTTCGGCTTTCCCATCCACTCGTACATGGGCCTGTCCGATTCCAAGCTCGTGGACGCGCAGGCCGGCTACGAATCGGGCATGGGAGTGATGTTCGCGGCGCTCGCCGGGGTGAACATCGTCTCCGGCGTCGGCATTCTCGATTTCATCACCTGCCAGAGCCTGGAGAAGCTGGTGATCGACAACGAGCTGTGTGGCATGGCGTATCGGTTGATCGAAGGGATCAGGCACCGGCACGAGAAGATGGCGATCGACTTCCTCCCCGACGCGGTGAAGGCGGGCCACTTCCTCGGCCACCCAACGACCCTGAAGCTGTTCCGCGAAGAGGGGTACATGCCGGGGAAGGTGGTCGACCGCAGCTCCGCGCCGCAGGGCGGCCGCGGGCCCTCCGATTACCAGCGCGCCCAGGAAAGGGTGAAGGAGCTGCTCGCCCAGGAGCCGTTCCGCCTCGCCGAGGACAAGGTCAAGGAGCTCGACCGCATCGTCCTGCGGGAGGCGAAGGAGTTCGGCATGGAGGCGCTGCCGGCCTTCGCCGGGTAAGACGCCCGGCCCTCCTCGCCCGCGCTGCCAGGACGCCATGTCTCCGATCCAGATCGCCGATCCCCTGCCGGTCACGGTGCCGCGGCCGATGGTTCTCATGCGCCTCGGCTACCGCCGCCCGGCCCAGGTTCCCGAGAAGACCCGCCTGCTCATCGACGAGGTCATGGCGGCGGGCCGGACGCTCCTGCGCCCCAGGGCGATTTACGGCGTCTTCGACGCCGCCATCCCGGAGCCGGGGGTGTGCCTGCTCGCCGGCGCCGCGCGCGCCATGAGCCGCTCCCTGCAGGAGCGCCTTCTCGGATGCCGCCGCGCCGTCCTGTTCGCCGCCACCATCGGTCCCGAGGCGGACGCCTGGATACACGACCTCACGGACAGGGGGGAGATGACCCGGGGCCTCCTGGCCGACGCCTTCGCTTCGAGCGCCGCCATCGCCCTGGGCCTGGAGGTGGAAAGGATCGCCGCCCGGCTCCTGGCCGGGGAAGGGCTCGTCCCGACGAAACGTCACGCCCCCGGCTACGGCGACTGGGCGCTCTCCGACCAGGCGCCGCTGTGCCGGCTGGTCGACGGCGGCCGGATCGGCATCACCCTCACGGAGGACTTCCTGATGATCCCGGCCAAGTCGATCTCGGGGGTCATCGGGGGCCGGTGACGCGCAGGCCGGTCGCTCTCGCCCGGCCCGGCTCCGCTCAGGGGCACGCCGGCCGGGGCCGCGCCCGGGAGCGAGCGCTGCCGCATAGGCTATCTTGGCGGCGGCGGGAAGGCCGGGGGAACGCCAGGATGGACGAAAGGTCGGGAAGGGGCGGCCACCCGGGCGGCGGCGTGATCCAGCGCGGGGCGCTCGTCGTCGTGATCGGCGCGGCGCTGCTCCCGGGCTGCAACGGGCGCTCCGGCGGGACCCCCGCCGGCGGGGCGACCGGTGCGGGCTCTGCCATCCCTGTGCAGCGTTCCCATGCCGACGCCGGCCCGTCGCCCGGCGTCCGCCGGATGGCGGATTTGACTGGCCTCCCCCCGGGCACGTGCGGGCGCTGATCGCCCACTGCCTGTACCGGCTCGGGATGACGGAAAACTGCATGGCGCACCCGAACCCGAGCCGCTGCCTCCTGCCGGTGATCGCGGAGGGGTAGCACCTCGAGACGCGCGGTGGCCGGGGCGCGCTGGAGGAGAGCCTGACGATTCTCGCGCGCCTGCCTGACGACGTCGCCTCGATGTGGGTGCTCCATGTCGCCGCCATGC
>JACOUZ010000283.1 GCA_016177515.1 Acidobacteriota bacterium | reverse complement strand
GCGCATTATAGCGTGGCGCCGGCGTAAGGTATTCCCATTGTGGGTGGCGGGTCACGCCGCATCGCGGGGCCTGGCTCGGCCGCGGGCATCTACCAGGTCACCCGATCCCCGCGCCTTGCCTCGAAGGCCTCGCGCCGGTCGGCGCCCTGTGCCGATCCCGGCGCGGCGACCCCGTCCCCCGCGCTGTGTAGCGGTGCCGTCCCCGGAAGCCGGGGAGTTCTCGGATTCACCGAGTCTTGATTCAGGTGCGGCGAAAGCCTATCTTTGCCGGGCATGTCGCGCGCGCCCTCTCCGTCCCCGGAGAGATTCCCTGGAATTCCCGGGCTCTCCCTGCCTTCCCTCTGGTCGGCGGGGGCCGCCTTCTGGCAGCGGGCCTTCGCCTCCGACTTTGCCTGGAAGGTGGGGGAGACATTCGCCACGCGCGTCTTTCTGCTCGCCGCGGGAGTGGCCGCCGGCGTCCTGGTGGCGCGCAGTCTCGGGCCGGATGGGCGCGGGCTGTACGCCGTGGCCATGGCCTTTGCGGGAATGAGCGTGCAGTTCGGCAACCTCGGCCTGCACACCGCGAACGCCTACTTCGTCGCCCGGGACAGGAGCCTGATGCCGACCCTCGCCGGCAACAGCCTGGCGGTAAGCGGGGTCGTCGGCGGGCTGGCAGTCGCCGGTCTCTGGGGCCTCGCGGCGCTCCGGCCGGAGATCGCCCCGCTGCACGGCGCCCTCCTGGCCCTGACCTGCGCCTCGATCCCGCTCGGCCTCGGCTACATGCTGCTGCAAAACCTGCTCATCGGCGTCCAGGACGTGCGCTCCTTCAACCGGATCGAGATCCTGGTGCGCCTGGTCTCGCTCTCCCTCATCGTCCTGGTCATCGGCCTGGGAAAGGTGACGCCGGCGGCGATCTTCGCGGCGGGGCTCGTGGCCTCGGCCGTCGGCCTGGCCCGCGTCGTGCGTCGGCTCGGGCGCTTCCTGCCGGAGAGGCCGCGCCCGTCGCCCGCCCTCCTGCGCGAGCACATGGTCTACGGAGTGAAGTCCTATCTGGCGTGCTTCTTCGCCTACCTCGTGGTGCGTTTCGATCTCCTGATGGTGCACTCCATGCTCGGGACCCGGGAGGCAGGCTACTACTCCATCGCCGCCTCGATGGCCGATCTCGTCTACATGCTGCCTTCGGTGATCGGCACGCTTCTGTTCCCGAAGCTGGTGGCGCGGCCCACGCAGGAGGAGAAGTGGAAGCTGACGGCCGGCGTGGGGGCCGCGGTGTTCATGGTGATGGCCGGCGTGTCCACGCTGTCGGCCCTTCTGGCCCGGCCGCTGATCCGGCTCTTGTTCGGCGCCGACTTCCTGCCGGCGGCCCCGGCGTTCGTGCTCCTGTCGATCGCCATGATCTTCTACGGTGTGAACAACATCGTCTCGAGCTACCTGGCCTCGCTGTCGTTCCCCTGGTTCTCGGTCGTCGTCTGGATCGCGGCCGCCGCGCTCAACGTGATCTTCAACCTGTTCCTGATCCCGGCCCGGGGCATTCTGGGCGCTTCCATTTCCTCCCTGGTGTGCTACGTTCTCGTCCTGGTGGCGCAGGTTTTCTACTGCGCGCGGACGGCCTCCTGGAGGCGGCGCCCCGGCCATGAGAGTTAAGCGGGACTTCAATCAGATCTACCGGGACGAGGACGATCCCTGGGCGATCGGCGCGGCCGACTCCGAGCGCTATGCCCTCTACCGCGACCTGATCCGCGAACGCAAGCCGTCCGGCGACGCGGTGCTGGACATCGGCTGCGGCTTCGGGGCATTCCTGGCGCACTTCCGCGACACCTTCCGGCGGCTTGACGGCGTCGACGTCAGCGCCCTGGCGATCGAGAAGGGGCGGCGCCGGTTCCCGTCCATCCGCTTCCTCCAGGGTTCCGCGGCCGGGCTCGACCGCGTCCCTGACCTCGGCGGACGCTACGACCTCATCGTCTACAGCGACGTGATCTGTTACCTGGACGAGGCCGGCCGCAACGCCTCCCTCCGCTGGATATCCGAGCACCTGGCGGACGACGGCCTCGCCTTCGTGGCCGCCTGGACCCCCGGCGGCCATTACCTGGATCCGGGCGAGCTCGAGCGGCTCGTGCGCCGGCACCTGCGGCTCGAGAAGGAGCGCATCCTCAAGAGCGGGCACTCCCTCTTCCTGTCCCGGCGAAGGCGAAGGCTCGTGGCCGTCACCCTGGATTACGAGACCTGGCATCCGATCCCGCCGGGACGGACCATCGACTGGGAGGCCGATGTGTTTCGGCCCACGTCGGAGTTCCTGCGCGCCGCCGATGCCGGGCGGGCGACGCTCACCCTGATGGTGGAGGCGGGAGAGTACCTCTGGCTGCGCAGGAACGAGCCGGCGATCGCGGCCCGCATGGAACGCCAGTGGCAGGAGGCGCTGCGGTGCGGGCACGACGTCCAGCTGCACCTGCACCCTTCCTGGCTGCCGGAGCTGGGGGCGCGGCGCGAAGCGGGCGCCTGGGCGTGGGACTGGTCGAGGGCGAAGGCGGCCGATTATCCCTTCGACCTGAAGGCCCGAATCGCGGAGTGCCGGGCGGCGCTCGAGTCGGCTCTGCGCCCGGTCGATCCCTCCTACCGCGTCGCCGCCTTCCGCGCCGGGGCCTACCAGGCGCAGCCGTTCCCGCGGCTGTACGACGCCCTGGTGGCGGCGGGGATCGGCTGCGATTCCTCGGTGCATGCGGGCGGCCGGTCGGAGGAGCGCGGCTACGATTACCGGCTGGCTTTCTCGCGCCACCAGCCGTACTTCGCCGGCCGGCACGATCCGCAGCTTCTGGCGCCTCCGGACGAACGGGGGATCGTCGAGCTGCCCCTGTTCGCCTGGCGGCCGGGCGAGAGGTGGACGCTGGACGGTCCGGAGGGGGGCCGGTTCGCCGTGCGCCTTCTGGCCCACCTGGAGAAAGAGCGGGCGCGGTTCCTGCCGACCGAGGCGTACCGCCGGGCCAAGAACGTGCGGGCGTGGCTGGGCCTGCGCTACGCTTCGCTGCGGCCGCTGCGCTTTTTGCTCAACCAGCTGATACCCCGCGGGCTGGCGCACATCCTGCCCGACTACCCGCCGCCGCCGACGGGGCACGAGTATTTCGTCCTGATCGGCCACACCAAGGGAGAGCATGACTTCCCGGCGATCGCCGCCGGATTGCGGAGTCTGGCGCGTGACGGGGGCGCCGAGATCGTGTCGCTGTCCGCCATGGCCCGCATCGCCCGGTCCGAGCTGGAGGGGGCGGCGCCCGCCGGTGCGAGCGACAGCGCCGCCTGGCAGGTGCGCCGCGAGTTCCAGTCGATCATGGGCAGCGAACGCAACGAGGCGCAGTCCCGGCGGCTGCAGGACATGATCCCGCTCGATCGGGATCGGGTGCTCGACCTCGGATGCGGGGCGGGCTACTGGGCCGCCGCGATCGCGCGCCGCTACCCGTGGATGCAGGTCGAGGGGATCGACTACGGGGCGGAGTTTCTCGCCAAGGCGGGGCGGGAGCACCGGCTCGACCGGGCCCGCTTCCTGCGGGGAGACATTGCGCGGCTCCCCTTCCGGGACGGGAGCTTCGACTGCGTCTACGCCGACAATACCCTGGAGCACTCCTTCTCCGTGAGCGCCACCCTGTCGGAGGTGAACCGCGTCCTGCGACCCGGCGGCGTCCTCGTGGCGGCGCTGCCGAGCGACGCCCGGAACCCTCGGCGCATCTGTGACAACCACACCTGGAAGACCGCCCCGTGCGACGTTCGGGCGCGGCTTCTGGCGGCCGGCTTTCGCGACATCTTCATCGAGGAGATCGACACCTACCGCGGCCTCGGCATGCCGCCCTACCCGCCGTCGGACGACCTGATGATCTACGTGCGTGCCACGCGGCGCTCCGGGGCGGGCGCCGGGGGGCATCCCGGGGAGCGACCCGAGGATGCGCCGCAGATGGGGCGGGCCCGGGAGGCGATGGAGTGGGTCTACCGTGCGCTCCGCCCGGAGAGGTCGTCCGAAGGGAACGACCCCGTCGCCATCCTGGCCGGAGGCACCGCCTTCTGCTGGGGCTACGCCGTCGTCCTCGGCGAGATCCTGCGCCGGGAGGGCTTCGACGTCCGCTGGCTGTCGATGCTGGCCCGCGATCACCCGCGCGGCCGCGGCGAGGACCGGGTCGACTCGCACGAAGTGGTCCTGGCGCGCTGCGACGGGGACGAGGTGATCCTCGACCCGATGTCGAACACCGCCATCCCGCACCCGTTCTTCCAAGTCCTGCGCCGGCCCGGCCTGGCCGTGCCGAAGTCCGATCCCGACGAGCGCTACGTCACCCGCGGCTACTCCCTCTACTCCACCGATTTCTGGTACGGGCGCGTCGTCAAATACGCCCTGCGCTCCGATCCCTCGCGCCGACCACGCTGGCGCCGCCGGCCCGCCTGACTGAGCTATCCCCGGCATCCGGTGGCGGGCCGCAGCGCGGTGCGGCTCATAGCTCGCGCGCGCGGGATCTTGGGTGTCCCTCTCACACGCATGGCGCGGCTCGAAATCGCCGCACCGCGCTGCTGCCCGCCACCTGCCGCTGGGTATGTCTCCCTCCGCCCCGCAGGAGGTGCCTCCCGTCATCGCTGCGCCGGGCGGGATCAACCACCGGCCGCAATGCCCGGCGACTGTAAACCGTCCCGGATACTCACCCGCCCCACCGTAATCCAGTTCAGCCTGCGGGGGCGCTCGGTGTCGGCCATGACGCGAGGAGCCGCTGGGTCCCGTGCACGGAGGGATTCCCGGAGGTGCGTGGGGGGCCAGACCGGGCTGCCGCGGCGTGGCGATTTCGAGCCGCGCCATGCGCGACAGCTGGTCTCAGGATGTCCTGCGCGTGCGAGCCATGAGCCACGCCGCGGCAGCCCGGTCTGGCGGCCCGCCTGATCGTTGACTCGCCCGGGGCCGTCGCGTATATTGCCGCGGCCATCGGGGTTCCACCGACAAACACAGCACGGGGTGCGCTGGGGATGCAGCTCTCGGCCCTGTTCCGCACGAAGAGCGTCGATCGGATCACGCGCGAATCCGAGGCGGTCGCCGAGCACACCCTGAAGCGAACCCTGACCTCGTTCGATCTGACCATGCTCGGAATCGGGGCCGTTATCGGCACCGGCATCTTCGCGGCCATCGGGACCGCGACGGCCGGCAACCCCGACCGTCCCGGAGCCGGGCCGGCGATCATCCTGTCGTTCGTCCTGACGGCGGTCGCCTGCATCTTCTCGGCGCTGTGCTACGCCGAGTTCGCGGCGATGATTCCGATCTCGGGCAGCGCCTACACGTACGCCTATGCCACGCTCGGCGAGATGATCGCCTGGATCATCGGCTGGGACCTGATCATCGAGTACGCCGTCGGCAACATCGCCGTGGCCATCTCGTGGGCGGCGCACTTCAACGACGTCTTGCACCACGCCTTCGGCGTCCGCATCCCCGCCTGGCTGACCCTGGATTACGAGACGGCGACGCGGGCGCCGGAGATCATCGCCGCGGCACCGAAGATATTCGGTATCCCGATCGTCATGAATCTCGCGGCGGTGGCTATCGTCGCCCTGATCACCTGGGTGCTGGTGATCGGCGTGAAGGAGAGCGCCGTCTTCAACAACGTCATGGTGGGGATCAAGATCCTCATCCTCCTGATGTTCGTCTGGGTCGGCTTCAAGTACGTCCGGCCGGACCACTTCACGCCGTTCATGCCGAACGGCTGGCTGGGGGTGCAGGCCGGGGCGGCGCTGATCTTCTTTTCGTACATCGGCTTCGACGCCGTGTCCACCGCCGCGGAGGAGACGCGCAACCCGAAGCGCGACATCCCCGTAGGCATCATCGGGTCGCTGCTCGTCTGCACCGTGATCTACGTGGCGGTGGCGGCGGTCCTGGTCGGCATCATTCCGTGGCAGGACCTCGGCGTGGCGGACCCGCTGCCGGCGGCCCTGGCCTTCATCAATCTGGACTGGGCGGCCGGGGTGGTGTCGTTCGGAGCCGTCGTGGCGATGACGGCCGTGCTCCTGGTCTTCCAGCTCGGGCAGCCGCGCATCTTCTTCTCCATGTCGCGCGACGGCCTGCTGCCCAAAAGGTTTGCCGCTGTTCACCCGCGCTATCGCACGCCGCACGTCACCACGATCTGGACCGGCGTATTCGTGGCCTTCTTCGCGCTGATCTCGCCGCTCGACAAGATCGTCGAATTGACCAACATCGGCACGCTGTTCGCCTTCGTCCTGGTCTGCGTGGGCGTCATGATCCTGCGGCACGCCGATCCGCACCGCCCGAGACCGTTCAGGACCCCGTGGATCCCGCTCCTGCCGGTCTGGCTGATCATCGTGTGGCACCTGCCGGGAGAGATCCTGCATGCGGCCTGGAGCAAGCGCGCCGAGTACACCGTGGTGCTGCTGCTGGCGGTGGCGGGTGCAGTTTTCTCCGTCGTAGGACTGGCCGCGAAGCTGGGCGGCCGCAAGGTCCCCGAGATCGTCAAGACAGAGTTCGCTCTGGCCGGTATCGGCTCCTGCGTCTGGCTGATGGCCGGCCTGCCGGCTTTGACCTGGTGGCGGTTCGCCGGCTGGCTGGCGATCGGCCTGGCCATCTACACCCTCTACGGCCACCGGCACAGCCGGATGGCGGACCGGGTGAGCCCGATGCCGCCGCACCTGAAGCTGCTGGCGCCGGGCGCGATCGCCGGATCGTTCGTGGCCTGGGGAGCCCTGTCGCACCCCTGGAGCCTGATCGTGCCGATCCTGATCCTGTTGTCACTCTCCTTCTACGCCCTGCACGCCACCCAGCGGCGGGCGGCGTAGGCGCCCGGGGGCGGCCGTGAGACGGATCCTGTGCGCGGCGCTCGTGCTCGCGGGGCTTTCGACCGTGGCCGCCGGGCTGACAATGGCCGCCAGTTCCGCCCCGTCCGCCGGGCCCACCTCCGCTTCCGATCCGGTCCGGGAGACGGCGCCCCTCCGGACGCTCGTCCTGCGCTGCGGCCGCCTGCTCGACGTGCGCACCGGGGCCCTCAAGGAAGGCGCCTGGGTGATCGTGACGGGGGACAGGATCGAGCGCGTCCTCGACCGCGGCGCGAGGATTCCCGACGGCGCGCAGATCCACGACCTGTCGGCCTACACCGTCCTGCCCGGCTTGATCGACGCGCACACGCACACCTTCCTGCAGCCGGGCGACTACGACGTGCAGCTCCTGAAGCAGTCGCTGCCGCGCCGCACCCTGCAGGCGGCCCACTCGGCGAGGGCGCTCCTGCTGGCGGGTTTCACAGCCATCCGCGACCTCGAGACGGAGGGGGCGCTCTTCGGCGACGCCGACCTGCGCGACGCCATCGCCGACGGGATCACGCCGGGCCCCAGGATGCAGGTCTCGACCCGCGCCCTCTCCACCACCGGGAACTACGCCCTGCTCGGCTACGCCCCCGGCGTCGCCATCCCGAAGGGGGTGCAGATCGCCGACGGCCCGTGGGAGATCAGAAAGGCGGTGCGCGAGCAGATCGAAGGAGGCGCCGACTGGATCAAGTTCTACGCCGACTACCGCAAGTTCCAGCCGACCGGAGAGATCATCGACCTGCGCGTCACCATGACCCAGGAGGAGATGGACGCCCTGGTGGACGAGGCGTCCCGCCGGCACCGCCCGGTGGCGGCGCACTGCTACGGCGACGAGGCGGCCCGCGCCGCGGTCCGCGCCGGCGTGCGCTCCGTCGAGCACGGACTGTTCCTCGACGAGACGACGCTCAAGATGATGCTCGACAAGGGGGTGTACTACTGCCCGACCCTGACCGCCTACCAGACTTCCTTCGACGAGACCCCGACCGCCGCCTGGAAGAAAGTCGTGGACGGCCACCGCGAGACCTTCCAGCGCGCCTTGAGGATGAAGCTGAAGATCGCCTCCGGCAGCGACGCCGGCGACTTCCCGCCGGGCGACGCCGCCCGGGAGCTCGGGCTCATGGTCGAAGCCGGCATGCCCGCGCTCAAGGCGATCCAGGCCGCCACCCTGGTGGGCGCCGATCTGCTCGGCTGGCAGGACCGGATCGGCGCCGTCGAGCCCGGCAAGCTGGCCGACATCATTGCAGTCGAGGGGAATCCCCTGGCCGACATCTCCTCCCTGCGCCGCGTGCGCTTCGTCATGAAGGGCGGCGAGGTCTACAGGACGCCCTGAAGTATTCTCTTGACCCGTTCAGCCCCCGCATCGATTGGGGACGCACGCGCGATGATCCACCTTGGTGACAGCCTCAGCGGCCCTTCGCCCCCGCCGGCCGGAATCCGGGCCCGCGCAGGATGCGGCCGGGCCGGCGGTCCGTGATCTTCCCCCGGTCGACGACCGGCGTCCCGTTGACGAAGACGTGGACGATCCCCGTGGAGTACTGGTGCGGCGTGTCGAAGGTGGCGCGGTCGATCACCTGGTCCGGGTCGAACACGGTCACGTCGGCGTACATCCCTGGCCGCAGGAGGCCGCGGTCGCGCAGGCCGAGCTTCTGGGCGGGGAGCGACGTCATCTTGCGGATGGCATCCTCGAGGCGCAGGACCTTGTCCTCCCGGACGTAGCGGCCGAGGATGCGTGGAAAAGTCCCGTAGGCGCGCGGGTGGGTCGAGGACGATCCGAGGACTCCATCCGGTGACACGCCGCTGCTGTCGCAATTGAACGCGACCCACGAGGTCGCCATCGCGATACGCACGTCGTCCTCCGACATGCCGAAGTAGACGCAGCCGACGGAGCCGTTCTCCTCGACCAGGAGGTCGAACATCGCATCGACGGCATCGACGCCGCGCATCCGCGCGATCTCGGAGAGCCGCTTCCCCTGGTACTTCTTGTTCGCCGGGGTGCTCACGCCGACGACCAGGACGCCTTCCGGGCCGCCGACGTTGTGGAACAGGCTCTCCCAGCCTCCGGAGGGGTTCTCGACCTCCTTCCGGATGCGGTCGCGCTCGGCGGTGTCCTTGAGGCGCGCGATCAGCTTCGCGACGCCCCCTTCCGAGGCGGCCGGGGGCAGGCTGGCGGCAAGGCCGGTGGAGGAGGCAGGGTAGGGATAGATGTCGGCGGTGATGTCGATGCCGCGGGCGCGGGCCGCTTCGATCTCTGCGATGACCTCCTTCATCCGCCCCCAGTTCTGCCGGCCGGCGCACTTGAGGTGCCAGACCTCGACCGGAATCCCCGCCTGCTCGCCGATCGTCTCGGCCTCCTTCAGGGCCGGGATGATGGTGTCCGCTTCATTCCTGATGTGGGAGGCGTAGATCCCGCCATGGCGCGCGGCGACCTTCGCCAGCTCGACCAGCTCGTGGGTGTCGGAGAAGCTGGCGGGCGGATAGATCAAAGAGGTGGACAGGCCGAAGGCGCCGGCCTCCATGGCGCGCGCCACGTGGCGTTTCATGGCCTCCAGCTCGTCGGGGGTCGGCAGCCGGTTGTCGCTCCTGATCACGGCCTGGCGGACCTGCGTGGCCCCGACCAGGTGGGCGAAGTTGATCGCCGATCCCTTCCCCTTGAGGCGCCGGAAGTAGCCGTCGAAATCGCGCCAGTCGATCGTCAGCCCGTACTCCGCGATCCCCGGCAGGAGGTCTTCGATGGTGAAGGAGGTCTGCGGCGCCACCGAGCCCCCCTCGCCGGTCAGCTCGGTCGTGATCCCTTGGGTGATCTTGCTGCGCACGTGCGGGTCGACCAGGACGGTGAGCTCGGACTGGCCCAGCAAGTCGATGAAGCCGGGGGCGATCACCAGGCCGCGCGCGTCGATGGTGCGGCGCGCCCGGGCGCCCTTGAGGCTGCCGACGGCGGCGATCCGATCGCCCCGCATCGCCAGGTCGCCCGTGAACCAGGGGTTGCCGGCGCCGTCGACGATCCGCCCGCCGCGCAGGAGGACGTCGTAAGTCTCGGCGGGCGCGGCTGCATCGGCGACCCCCGCGGCCGCGGGGCGCAAGGCGGCGGGCGGCGCGGCGTGGATCGTGCCGGCGTCAATCAGGGCGGCGCAAAGAACGGAGAGAAACAGCGCGGCCGGCCGCAGTATCGCGGCTGACCGGCGTGTGTGGGTCGCGCTCCCGCACCTTCGGGACTTCATCATCGGAGGGTCTCCTTGTCGATCGCCGGACCGGCCACGACCAGGACGTGGCTGCCGAGCGTCAGGTAGCGCGCCGCCGCTTCCTCGGCCTGCGCCCGGGCCACCTCCCGGATGAGGCCGGGCAGTTTCTCGGGATAGTCGATCCCCTGGCCGTAGAACTCGGCGTCGGCGAGGACCGACGCCGACTCGGGGTTGGTCTCCATGCGGCGCGGGATCGACGCGGCGAGGGCGCTCTTCGAGTCCGCCATCTCGGCAGAGGTCACTCCGCGGCGCCGAAATTGCCCGATGGTCTTGCGCATCAGGTCGATCGCCTTCCTGACGCCGTCCGGCGCCACGCCGGCTCGGACCGCGAACGGGCCCGCCCCCATCCCCGCCGTGAAGCGCGAATAGACGTAGTAGGCGAGCCCGGCGCGATCGCGGATCGCCTTCCCCAGGCGTCCCCCGAGAGCGAACTCTCCCAGGATGTTGTTGAACACCAGGGCCGCCGGCAGATCGGGCGACAGGCGCCTGAGCCCCGGGAAGGCCAGACCGATGTCGGCCTGCGTCTTCCCCTCGATCGGCCGCACGACGATGATCTCGCGTCCCGGCGCGGGAGGTGCGGCGATGGAGACGCGCGCCGCCGGGGCGCCCGCCCAGGAGCCGAACAGGCGCGCGACGAGCTCGATGCCGCGCGCCGGGTCGAGATCGCCCGCGAGGCTGATGACCGCGCCGCGGGGGCCGATGCGGTCGCGGTGGAAGGCGACCAGGTCTCCGCACTCGATCCGTTCGATGCTGCCGCGTGTCCCGAGACGCGGACTGCGGTACGGGTGGCCGGCGGGGAAGAGCGCCTCGGCGAGAGCGATCTCCGCCACCGCCGCCGTGTCCTGGTCGCGCTCGGCGATCGAGGTGAGGGCCTGTCCCTTTTGCCGGCGCAATTCCTCCTCGGGAAAAGTCGGCTCGGCCACCAGGATGCGCAGGCGCTCCAGGACTCCGGGCAGGTGTGGCGACAGCAGGCGGAGCCCGACCTCGAGCGTGTCGCGCCGGGCGCCGCATTCGTAGGCGACCCCGAGATAGTCGAAGTAGTCGGCGATCTCCTCGGCCGTCAGGGAGCCGGCGCCGCGGTCGAGAAGATCGGCGGCGAGGGCCGCCGTGCCCTCCTTGCCCGGGGGATCGAACGCCGAGCCGGCTTCCAGGACCAGGCGGATGGCGATCGACTTCGCGGCGCGGTTCTGGCGGGCGATGACGATGAGGCCGTTGTCGAGGGCGACCCTGCGGACAGGCGGGGACGCCCACGCGCCCCGAGCCGGCTGACGTGCGGCGCCCTTCGGCGGGGTGCGCATCGGCGCGACCCTCATCGGGGCGGTCCTCCGGGAGAGCCGGCCGTCGCGGCCTCCAAGGGCCCCGCGGGCAGGAGGACGCCCACGGTCCGGCCGTCCTCGCGCAGCCGCGCCCGGGCCAGGCGGGTGACGTCCTCGGCGCGCACGGCGGCGACCCGGCGCGGAAGATCCAGGAAGAGGGTGTGGCTGGCGACGGTCTCGAAGAAACCGAGCTGGTGGGCGGCGTCGGTCGTGCTCTCGGACTCGAGCGCGTGGCGGGCCAGGAACTGGTTCCTGGAGCGATCCAGGTCGCGGGGCGTGATTTCGCCGCGCGCCAGGCGATCGATCTCCCCCCCCACGGCCGCCTCGATCCGGCCTGGGTCGACTCCCTGCCTGGCGGTCGCCGCGATCCGGTACAGGTAGGGGTGGCGCGTCGGCAGGACCGAGGTCGAGACGTCGCTCGCCAGGCTCCCTTCGATGAGGGCGCGGTAGAGGCGCGAGGACTTGCTCGGCCCGCGGCCGCCGTGCCCCGCCCAGGCGTTCACCGTCGGGCCGCCCGCGAGAATGCCGTCCAGCACCAGGAGGACCGCGAAATCCGGGTCGGCGGCGGCGGGCGCGTGGAACGCCAGGTCGAGGTAGGCGGCCCCGGACGGGCGGCGGAGAGTCAGGCGGCGCTCGCCTTCCTGGCGCGGCTCGACGGTCCGCACCTGGGGCGGGTCGCCGCCCCGCGACAGGCGCCCGAAATGGCGCCGCACCAGGCGCAGCGCCTGCCGGGCCTCGAAATCGCCCGCGACCACCAGGATGGCGTTGTTGGGGACGTAGTAGCGGCGGTAGTGCGCGTACAGGTCCTCGCGCGTGATCGCCTGCAGGTCCGACAGGTAACCGATCGTCGGCCAGCGGTACGGGTGCGCCTGCAGGGCGGTGCCCGAGACCTCTTTCTCGAGGTAAGTGCGCGGGTCGTTCTCTCCTCCTTGCAGCTCGGAGATCACCACGGTCCGCTCGCGCTCGACCTCCGTCTTCGAGTACAGGCAGTCCGTCATCCGCGACGCCTCGAGGCGCAGCATCGCCTCGAGGGCGCCGCTCTGCACCGTCTCGAGATAGGTCGTGACGTCAAGCCAGGTGTAGCCGTTCCAGGTGCCGCCGGCCATCTCGATCAGCCGGGTGACGTCCTGCTTGCTAATGGTCCGCGTCCCCTTGAAGTTCATGTGCTCGACCCAATGGGAGATGCCGGTGACCCCGGGCCGCTCGTCGCGCGAGCCGACGCGGTACCAGCACCACACGGAGACCACCGGCGCCTGACGCATCTCGCGCAGGATCACCGTCAGCCCGTTGGCGAGCCTGATCGACGAGACCCCGGAGCGCTTCCCGGGACCCACCCCGGCCCGGCTCGCGGCCGCCATCTCCGCCCGGGTCCCGGCCCGGCCGCGTCCCGTCATGCGCGTCTCTCCGTGGCCGCCGTGGCGGCGAGAATCCCGGCGGCGCCGCTGCGCCGCGCGATCGTTCCGGCGTGCAGGGCCAGCGCCAGATAGATGAGGCCGCCGATCAGGAGCGTGGCCCTGAGGTCGATGGCCGTGAGGGCGCCGCATAGAACCGGCCCGAGGGCGCCGCCGAGCATCGCCGTGCTCGAGAGGATGCCGTACGCGATGGCGCGGGAGGAGCGCGGGATGATGCCCCCGCCGAGGGTGTAGCCCAGCGTCATGGCGCCGCCGACCGCCAGCCCGAGGAGGACGCGCAGGAGCGCGAACGGTACGATCGAACGGCAGAACGCCATCGGCACGATCAGAAGAGAGGACGCCGCCAGGCTGAGGCGCAGGAGCCCCGCGGGCGCGGCGCGTCCGGCCTTGCGGCCCTGGACGTAGGCCGACGCGGCGCTCGCCAGGGCTCCGGCCGAGACCACGATGCCCGTGAGCGCCTCGGCCCCGTTCCGGCCGCCCTCCAGGGACGGGACGAACAACGGCACCACCAGGAAGAGCGACCGGTCGACCAGATTGATGAGGAAGAGCTGCGGCAGCAGGTGCACGAACAGCGGGAGCGCCAGGATGCCTCGGAACCCCAGCGGGGAGCGGGACCCGGCCCCGGCGGCTGCGGACGGGCCGGAGACCACCGCGCGCACACCGGCCGAGACCGGCCCCTCCTGCTGGACGACAATGGTCTCCGGATCGGCCGGGTCGGCCCCCGGGCCGGTGTCACGATAAAGCGCCAGCACGAAGAAGAATGCGCCGGAACACAGCGCGCAGGTGACCAGGAAGGCGCTCCGGATGCCGATGGCGTGGGCCAGGAGGCCGCCGATCAAAGGGCCCACGGCCGTGCTGACGATCTGGGTCGCCTGCAGGACGCCGACCGCCCGGCCGATGCGGTCTCCCGGGCAGCCATGGGTCACGAGCGCGACCGACATGGTGCCGAAGCCGGAGAACAGGCCCAGCAGGACCCGCAAGCCGAGCATCTGCCAGACATTGGTCACGAAGAACATCAGCCCCCAGTGCAGGGCGATCGCCAGCAGGATCCGCTGCACCATGATCTTCATGCCGACGCGGTCGGCCAGGCGCCCCCAGAAGGGCCCGAGGATCGCCGCCAGGAGCGGCGTGATCGTCAGCAGGATCCCGGACCACAGGGCGACCCGCCGCACGCCATGAATGCCCAGGGTCTCGATGTAGAAGGGGAGAAACGGGGTGACCAGGGTGAAGCCGAGAAACACCATCGCCGCCGCGATGGTCACGGCCACCTGGTTGCGGCGCCACGGCTCGCGCGGCGGGAACGTCTCCGCGTGCGCGGGACTCGCTGGTGTCTGGTTCAACGGGCTCCCTGGACCACGGCCCATGAGTGCAGGGGCCGCGGCGCTGCGAGGCGCGCGCATGGTATTACACGCGCCGCTGAAGCGGCAACCGGCCAAGGGGATCTCGGCCAAGAGGATCTACAATAGCGGTCTTTCGGGAGAGCGCCCCGTGCCGTCTTCATCGAGAGCCCCCGTGTCGCCGGCGCGCGGCTACGTGCCGCTGGTGGAGGTGCGCCGCGGCGGCACGGTGGAGTCGGTTCATTTCGGGGCCATCGCCGTGGTGGACTCGGGCGGCCGGACGATCGCCTCGGCGGGCGACCCCGCCACGCCCGTCGTCCTGCGCTCGACGGCCAAGCCGGCGCAGGTCCTGCCGCTTCTCGACTCGGGGGCGGCGGATCGCTTCGGGTTCAGCGAAGAAGAGATCGCCGTGATGATTGGATCGCACGGCGGCGAGCCGTTTCACGTGGAGGCGGTCCGTTCGATTCTGGAGAAGGCCCGGCTGCAGGAGACGGCGCTCCTGTGCGGCGCCCACGCGCCGAATCACAAGCCGTCGGCGCAGGCACTGCGCCGCCTGGGCCGGGAGCCGTCCGCCCTGCACAACAACTGCTCCGGAAAACACGCGGGGATGCTGGCGCTGGCCGTCCATCTCGGGGCCCCCCTGGCGGCGTACCTCGATCCGGAGCACCCCGTCCAGGTGCGCATCCGGTCCCGCCTCGAGGCGCTGGCCGGCCTGGGGCCGGGGACGGCGGGCCTGGCCATCGACGGCTGCTCCGCCCCGACTTTCATCATGCCGCTCGGGAGCCTGGCGCTCCTCTACGCCCGCCTGCCGGCGGGGGAGGGAGACGCCGGGGCCCCGGGCGCCGCGCGCCGCGCCGTCGCCGCCATGCGGCGCCACCCCGAGATGATCGCCGGCAGCGATCGGCTGTGCACCGAGTTGATGCGCAGGGGTCGCGGCGGCCTGATCGCCAAGATCGGCGCGGAAGGGATGTACGGCATGGCGTTCGAGCGGGACGGGCGCAGCCTCGGGATCGCCCTCAAGATCGCCGACGGGGACGGGCAGCGGGCCAGGTTCGGCGCGGCCCTGGAGGCGCTGCACCAGCTCGGGGCCCTCACCGCCGGGGACCAGGCGGCGCTCCGCGAGCGCTTCGTGGGCGAGGTCCGGAACCATCGCGGCCTGCTGGTCGGGACGATCGCCGCGACCTTTGATCTTGCCCGAGGGATGCTATAATCCTCGCTCCCGCCACAAGCCCGAATGAGCACGGCTTCCGTCGGCGAGCGAGGTGCTGGCCATGAAAGGCGCGGTCGAGGTGGACGACGCCAACTTCGAGAGCGAGGTGCTGCGCTCGCCCCTGCCCGTGCTCCTCGATTTCTCGGCCGAGTGGTGCGCGCCGTGCAGGAGGCTCGCCCCGGTCGTCGAGGCGATCGCCGGCGAGTACGCCAGCCGTCTGAAGGTCGCCCACCTGGACATCGACCGGGCCCAGGCGACGGCGGTGAAATACGGCATCATGTCGGTCCCGACCGTCCTGTTCTTCAAGGGAGGGAAGGTCCTCGACCAGCTCCTGGGCTTCGTTCCCCGGGAAAAGCTGATCGAGAAGATCGGCCGCATCCTGTGAAGTCCCCCTTCCCATGACGTCGCTGCGCCTCCCTGCGCTCCTTCTCCCGGCGATCCTCCTCCTGGATCCGGGCATGGCCCTGGCGCAAAAGCTCCCGAAGCTGCCCCCGACCCCGGGACACAGGGTCGGCAGCGTGGCGCACGACTTCGCGCTCAAGGACCTGAACGGGCAGAAGTTCAGCCTCAAGGAGATGCGCGGCCAGCGCGTGGTGCACGTAGTTTTCTGGGCCACCTGGTGCGTGCCGTGTCTTCAGGAGATTCCGCACCTGCGTGCCACCTATGAGAAGTACCGGGATCGCGGGCTTCAAGTCCTGGGGATCGTCGTGGACATGAACCAGACGCCCGACGTCGTGCGGGCCGTGGCGCACGATCTCAAGGTCAACTACCCGATCCTGTGGGACGAGGGGGGCGAAATCCAGGACCGGTACAGGGTCGCCTACATCCCCCATAACTTCCTGGTCGGCAAAGACGGGATCATCCGCTACACCGGCACCACCCTCCCGTCCAATTACGAGGCTCTGGTCGAGTCCCTGCTCAAGGACGGATCCCCCCGCCCGGCCTCCCGCTGACCGGCGTCGACTCCGGCCGCGCGCCGATTGACGCTGCCGCCGGCCGGGACTAAGATCGCCCGGTGAGTCGTCTCGAAAAGGCCATTCTCGCCGGAATCTGCCGTCAACGCCGGGAGCGCGCGGAGGTGGACGAGCACCTGCACGAGCTCGGCCTGCTGGCCGGGACGGCGGGGGCGGAGGTCGTCGGGACGGTGGTGCAGGACCGGGGGACGCTGCACGCGGCGACCCTGGTGCGCCGGGGCAAGGTCGAGGAGCTGGCCGCCCTGGCCCGCGAGCAGGCCGCCGACCTGGTGATCTTCGACGAGGATCTGTCGCCCGCGCAGATCAAGAACCTCGAGAACGAGATACCGGCAAAGGTCCTGGACCGATCCGGGCTCATCCTGGACATTTTCGCGCGCCGGGCGCGCACGCGGGAGGCGCGCACCCAGGTCGAGCTGGCGCAGCTGCGCTACCTGCTGCCCCGCCTGACGCGGCACTGGACCCACCTGTCGCGGCAGGTCGGCGGCATCGGCCAGCGGGGCGTGGGGGAGACCCAGCTGGAGATCGACCGGCGCCTGATCAGGCGGCGGATCGCGCGCCTGGCGTCCGAATTGAAGGACATCGAGAAGGAGCGCGGCGAGCGGCGCAAGCGGCGGCTGGACCTCCCGCGCGCCGCCCTGGTCGGGTACACCAACGCCGGCAAATCGACCCTGATGAACCTGCTCACTGGGGGAGGCGCCCGGGTCGAGGACCGTCTGTTCGTGACTCTCGACCCGCGGGTGAGGCGCTGCGAGCGCGGCGGGCGGCCGCCGTTCCTGGTGACCGATACGGTCGGGTTCATCCGCAAGCTGCCGCACCACCTGGTGGCCTCTTTCAGGAGCACGCTCGAGGAGGCGGCCGAGGCTGACCTTCTGGTGCACGTCGTGGACGCCGCCTCGTCCGCCCTGGAGGTCCAGATGAAGAGCACCCGCCAGACGCTGGATGACCTCGGGCTGTCGGCGTACCCGGTCCTCCTGGTGCTCAACAAGATCGACCTGGCGCCGCAGGGGGCGCTCGACCGGCTGCGCCGCGAGCTCCCCGAAGCGCTGTTCATGTCGGCGATCGACCCGGCGCAGGCGGACCGGCTTGAGGAGCGCGTGCGGGAGGAACTGCGCGCCTGCCGGCGCGGGCCCGGCCTGTCGCCGGCGCCCGAGCCCGAGCCGGCCTGGGTCGCGGCGCGGGGGAACGGACGGTGAGGACGAGGCGGGCGGCGTCGGGCGGGCGATCCAGGCGGCGCGTGCGCGTGGGCGTCATCTACGGCGGGCGGTCCGTGGAGCACGAGGTCTCGCTGGTCTCGGCGCGCGCCATCATGCAGGCCCTCGATCCCGGACGCTACGAGGTGGTGCCGATCGGCATCACCCGGCAGGGACGCTGGGTGATAGGCGCGTCGCACTGCGCCCTGCCCCCCGACCCCTCCGTCCACGGGCTCGTCAGGCTGCGCGACGGTGGCCCGGCGCGCGCGCTTCCCGCCGTCCGCGGCGGCCCGGCGCTGATCAGAGGCGGTTTGACTCCGAAACCAGGCGGTCGCACCGCACGCGGGGCCGCTGGGGGCGCCCTGCCCGGCCGGCTGGACGTGATCTTCCCCGTGGTCCACGGCACCGGCGGCGAGGACGGCTCGCTCCAGGGCCTGCTCGAGCTCGCCGGCCTGCCCTACGTCGGCGCGGGGGTCCTGGGATCGGCCATCGGCATGGACAAGGCGCTGATGAAGGTCGCCTTCAGCCAGGCAGGGCTGCCGATCGTCGACCACCGCGTCATCCGGCGCTGCGATCTGGCGAAGGGGGGCGACCGTTTCATCCAGTCGGTGGAGGCGGCCTTCGGCTATCCCTGTTTCGTCAAGCCGGCGAACGGCGGCAGCAGCGTCGGCGTCAGCAAGGCGAAGGACCGCGGCGGGCTGATCGCGGCCATAGACCTGGCGGCGCGCTACGACCGCAAGCTGATCGTCGAGCGCGCCATCGACGCCCGCGAAATCGAGTGCAGCGTGCTCGGGAACGACGAGCCCGAGGCGTCGGTGCCGGGCGAGATCGTCCCCGCGAACGAGTTCTACGACTACCGGTCCAAGTACATCGACCCGGAATCGCGCCTGTTGGTCCCGGCCCCGGTGACGGCCGACCAGAGCCGCAGGATCCGGGACCTGGCGGCGCGCGCCTTCCGCTGCCTCGATCTGTGCGGCATGGCGCGCGTCGATTTCTTTCTCGACCGCGCGAGCGAGGCGTTGTTCGTGAACGAGGTGAACACCATCCCCGGATTCACCCCGATCAGCATGTACCCGAAGCTCTGGGAGGCCAGCGGACTGTCGTTTCCGGCCCTGGTCGACCGCCTGATCCGGCTCGCGATCGAGCGCCACGCCGAGAAGAAGCGACTGATCACCAGTTACCGCCCGGGGCGCAATGGGCGCCGCTCCTTGACAAAGGGCTGAGACGATCATATTTTTTCAGTGCCGCAGGGAGGCTGCCGGCCCCGCGGCGCGACTTCCGGGCATGATCGATACCAACGTCCTCGTCCTGAACCGCCTGTTCCAGGCCATCCAGGTCACGAGCGTCCGCAAGGCGTTCTGCCTCCTGTACAAGGGGCACGTGCGCGCGGTCGCTCCCGACTACTCCACCTACGACTGGGAGGACTGGCTCGACATCCCGCCCCAGCCGCACGAGGACTCGATCGTCACGCCGACCCTCCGCATCCGCATCCCCCGCGTCATCCTGCTGGTGGATTTCGACCGCCTGCCGCGGCACGAGGTGCGCTTCACCCGCAAGAACATCTTCTACCGGGACCGCAACCGCTGCCAGTATTGCGGCCAGAAGTTCCAGACGCGCGACCTGAACCTCGACCACGTCGTGCCGTTGTCGCGCGGCGGCAAGTCCTCCTGGGAAAACGTCGTGTGCTGCTGCATCGCGTGCAATTCCAGGAAGGGCGGGCTGCTTCCCGAGGAGGCCGGCATGCGCCTCGTCCGGTCGGCCGTGAAGCCGCGCTGGCATCCGCTGGTCAAGATCTCCTTCACCACCGGCCAGTACGAGGC
>JACOUZ010000273.1 GCA_016177515.1 Acidobacteriota bacterium | reverse complement strand
TCTTCCCGATCATGCGCCGCATCGACGACGGCGCCCTGCTGAAGTGGAAATCACTCCTGGCGCCCGAGCTCCTGACCGCGCGGGAGTCCGCCCGTCACCGTCTCATGAGCCGGCTGCGGCGGTTGTGGATCTTCAACTAGGAGCCTGGTGAACGGCGCGACGCGCTCCCGCCCCGGGATCTCGCTGGTCATTCCCGTCTACAACGAAAGGGACAACCTCGCCCAGCTCCATTCCGAGCTGGCCCGGGTGATGCGATCGATCGGCGACGCGTACGAGATCCTGTTCGTCGATGACGGGTCGACCGACGGCAGCGACCGGGTGCTGCGGGACCTGCGCGCGGCCGATGGGCACCTGCGCGTCGTGACCCTCGCCAGGAACGCCGGGCAGTCGGCCGCCATGGACGCCGGCTTCAAGAGCGCGGCGGGCGAGATCGTCGTGACCCTGGACGCCGATCTGCAGAACGACCCGGCCGACATCCCGCGGCTCCTCGAGGCGCTGTCGGGATGGGACGCCGTGGTGGGCGTCCGCCGGGAGCGGCGCGACAACTTGGTGCGCCGCGTCTCGTCGCGCGTGGCCAACTACGTGCGCAACCGGCTCTCCGACGAGACGATCGCCGACACCGGCTGCTCGCTCAAGGCGTTCCGCCGGGCCTCGCTGTCCCGCATCGTCCTGTACGACGGAATGCACCGCTTCCTGCCGACCCTCCTCAAGATGGAGGGCTGCCGCGTGCGGGAGGTCCCGGTGGGCCACCGGCCGCGCCTTCACGGTGAATCGAAATACGGCATCGGCAACCGCCTGCTGCCGTCGTTCATGGACCTGCTCGCCGTCCGCTGGATGAAGCGGCGCAAGCTGCGCTACGAGGTGAAGGATGACATTTGAAGGCCTGCTGCACGTCAACGGCTGGGTGCTGTTCGGCATCCTGGGGCAGATCTTCTTCGGATCGCGCTTCATCGTGCAGTGGCTGGCGTCGGAGCGGCGCAAGGAGAGCACCATCCCCGTGGCCTTCTGGTACCTGAGCCTGCTCGGCGGGCTGATCCTGTTCGCCTACGCCTTCTGGTACCGGCAGGACATCGTGTTCACCATTGGACAGTCGGCGGGCGTGTTCATCTACGTGCGCAACCTGGTCTTGATCCGCCGCCTGTCGCGTCAGCGGGACGCGGGAGCCGGCGCGTAGTAGCCGGCCCGCGCCCGCACCTCCAGATCCGGGTCCTTCGCCTTCAGCGTGATCGTCCGCCACTTGCCGTCGGCGGCGCGGTTGGCCGGCGTGTAGGCCAGCGTGTACTGGGCCTTCAGATCGGCGGCGATCTGGCGGTAGACCCCCGACAGCTGGCCGGCGCGCGCGGGGTAATACGACCGGCCCCCGGTGGTGCGCGCCAGCGCGTCCAGGATCTCCTTGAGGCTGCGCTCGTGGCGCAGGTCCATCTCGGTGTCCAGGTGCGGTCCGAGCCCGATGGCGTAGACGGCGACCTCGCTCCGGTGGGCCTTTTCCAGAGCCTCCTCGAACAGGTGCAGGCTGCCGGGCTCGTTGTCCGTCAGGGCCTGGTCGCGCCCGTCCGAAAGCAGGACGATGACCCGCCGCCCCTCGGACCCGGCCAGGCGGCCGGCGGCCTGGTGGATGGCGTCATAGAGGGCCGTGCCGCCGCGCGCCCGGATCCCCTCGATCACTTTCTTGCCGGCGTCGCGATCGGCGACCGGGGTGTTTCCGCCCTGCAGATCGTCGTTGAACGACAGGACGAGGAGCCGGTCCTCCGGATCGACGCTGTCCACGAACTCCGCGGCCGCCTTGCGCGCCAGATCGATCCGTCCTCCCAGGTTCATGCTGTTGCTGGCATCGATCAGGAGGGCGATGGTGATCGGCACCTTGGCGGAGGTGAAGTGGGTCACCGTCTGCGGCGCGCCGTCCTCGAGCAGGATGAAGTCGCCTTTCCCGAGATCGAGCACCGGGTTTCCCCTGCGGTCGCGCGCCGTGGCGAACACGCTGACCAGCCTGACCTCCTCGTACTGTCCGACGTAGAAGGGGCGGGCGACCAGGGTCGTCTCGCCCGTGCGGCCCGTCGAGTCGGTCGCCACGGCGCGCAGCGTGCGGTGGAGGAAGCCGGTGCCAGCGTCCCAGGTCAGGGTGTAGGGAGGCCGCTCGAGAACGCTGAGGAGCGCCCCGTCGGCGTAGATCTCGACACGCGCGATGCGGGCGCCCGCCGGGGCCTCCGCTTCAACGGTGATGCGGGTCGGGCCGAGGATGAGGCCGGGCGCCGCCGGCTCGACAAAACGCACCGCCACCCCGCCGGCCTCTCCCGCGGCCTCCGGCGGCGGCCCGGCCGCGGCCGGACCGGCGGATGGCGGCGCCGCGACGGGCGCGAGCCCGACGGACGCCAGGAGGACGGCGCCCGACAGGATCCGGGTCAGTAGGCGCGGGCGAAGTAGACCCATCGCCGGGAGGCCCCCCCGCAGCGCAGGCACCGGCCGTCCTCCCGGTTCCCCTCGAGCGGAATGCAACGGATGGTCGCCTTGGTCTCTTCCTTGATGAGGCGCTCGCAGTCGGCCGAGCCGCACCAGTGGGCGCGGAAGAACCCCCCCGACTCATCGAGCGCCCGCTTGAATTCCTCGTACTCCCTCGCGTCCCGCGTGTTGTCCCGCAGGAAGGCCCGCCCCTTCTCGAGCATTTCGGCCTGGATCTCCTCGAGGAGGGCGGCGACGCCCCCGGCCAGCCCGGAGCGCGGCAGGGGGGTCTTGCGGCGGTCCATCCGGCGCACGGCGGTGAACTGGTCCTTCTCCAGGTCGCGGGGGCCGATCTCCAGGCGCAGGGGGACGCCCTTCAGCTCCCACTCGTTGAACTTCCAGCCCGGGGACACCTCCTCGCGCAGATCGGCCTTGACCCGGAAGGCGCCCTTCAGCTCCTCGGCGGCCAGCCGCACCGCCTCGGAGATGCGCAGCCTCTCCTCGTCGCTCTTCCAGATCGGCACGAGGACGACCTGGATGGGGGCGAGCCGGGGCGGGAAGCTCACGCCGTTGTCGTCGCCGTGGGCCATCACCAGGGCCCCGACGAGGCGCGTGGACACGCCCCAGGAGGTCGACCAGACGTGCTCCCACGTTCCGTCCTTGGTCTGGAACTTCACTTCGAAGGCCTTCGCGAAGTTCTGCCCCAGGTTGTGCGAGGTCCCCGCCTGCAGCGCCTTCTTGTCCTGCATGAGCGCCTCGAGGCAGTAGGTCCGCAGCGCCCCGGCGAATCTCTCGCTGTCGGTCTTCACGCCGGTGTAGACCGGGATCGCCATCTGCTCCTCGGCGAAGCGCCGGTAGATCTCGAGGATCTTCAGCGCCTCTTCCTCGGCCTCCGCCTCCGTCGCGTGGGCCGTGTGGCCTTCCTGCCAGAGGAACTCGGTGGTGCGCAGGAACAGGCGGGTGCGCATCTCCCAGCGCACGACGTTCGCCCACTGGTTGATCAGGACCGGCAGGTCGCGGTAGGAGCGGATCCACTTGGCGTACATGGCGTAGATGATCGTCTCCGAGGTGGGCCTGACGATGAGCGCCTCCTCCAGCTCCTTGCCGCCGCCGTGCGTCACCACGGCGCACTCGGGAGCGAAGCCGGCGACGTGCTCGGCCTCCTTGCGCAGGAACGACTCGGGGATGAACAGGGGGAAGTAGGCGTTCTGGTGTCCGGTCTCCTTGAAGCGCGCGTCCAGCTCCTTCTGGATCCCCTCCCACAGGGAGTAGCCCAGAGGGCGGATCACCATGCAGCCCTTGACCGGCGAGTAGTCGGCCATCTGCGACTGGATGATCGCGTCGGTGTACCAGCGCGAGTAGTCCTCCTGCCTGGGGGTGATGACCTTCGCCATGCGCTCTCCTGAAAGAAGAAGGAATGCGGGCCCGGATCAGGTCTCGCGCCGGGCGCCGCCCACCAGCGGCACGAATCGGACCGGCAGGAGCCTCTCGCGATCGAAGCCGTCCCCGCCACGCGTCATGCGGACGAGCTCCTGATCGCCGCTGCCGATCGGAATCACCAGCCGGCCGCCCGTCCCGAGCTGCTCCATGAGCGCCTCGGGCACCCGATGCGCCGCGGCCGTGACCAGGATCGCGTCGAACGGCGCCTCCTCCGGCCACCCGCCCGACCCGTCGTCCACGCGGAGCGTGACATTGGCGCACCCGAGATCATGGAGCCGCTCCCGCACCACCCCGGCCAGGCGGGGGCGCACCTCCATGGTGTACACGTGCCGGACCAACCCGGCGAGGACGGCCGTCTGGTAGCCCGATCCGGTGCCGATCTCCAGGACGCGGTCGGCCGGCTGCGGCCTGATCGCCTCGGTCATGAACGCCACGATGTACGGCTGGGAGATGGTCTGATCCTCCCCGATCGGCAGCGGGCCGTCGTCGTAAGCGCTGTCCTTGAGATACTCCGGCACGAACAGATGGCGGGGCACCGACGCCATCGCCCGCAGGACCCGCCCGTCCGTGACACCGCGCCGCTCGATCTGCTCTCGGACCATCCGCGCGCGCATCTCCGCGTACGGATC
>JACOUZ010000272.1 GCA_016177515.1 Acidobacteriota bacterium | reverse complement strand
GGCAGGGAGGCGTTCTTCGGCGACCGGCAGATCCAGGACGCGACCATCCGCAACCTGGAGATCATCGGCGAGGCGGTCAAGCACGTCTCGAAGAAGCTTCGTTCGGCGCACCCCGATGTCCCGTGGAAGCGGATTGCCGGGATGCGCGACAAGATGATTCACGACTATTTCGGCGTCGACCCGCGTCTCGTCTGGGACGTGGTCGAACGCGAACTGCCCCTCCTGCTCCGCAAGGTTGAAGAGATCCTTTCCAAGCCGACCCGTTCCTGACCGGTCCTCGGCCCGGTAGACGACACCCATGCCGCCCTCGCCGATCTTGGCGAGAATGCGGAAGTGGGACAGCGTCGTGCCGATCATCGCGGGACGCGGACTCCTCACCCCTCGAGGCCTGCCGGTCCGCTCCCCTCGAAGCGGCTCTCCACGACCAAGCGTGAATGCGAGAAATCTCGGTGACTTCCCGGGATTCTAGCAGAAACCGAACGGGTCGAGGTCTCGGTCAGCCGCCCGGGGCGCGGCTCTTGCGGAGGAGCCCTTCCACTTCGGCGCGGCGGGGCCAGTCGGGCGGGGCGACCTCGAGGGCCCGGGTCAGGTCGTTCAGGGCGCCCGGACCGTCTCCGTTCGCGTGCAGGACGGTGGCGCGGCCCACGTAGGCGTCCGCGTACGCGGGATCCAGCCGGATGACCTCCGTGTAGTCCGCAATCGCCCCGGCGCGGTCTCCCCGCTTCAATCGCATCGTGGCGCGATCGTACCAGGGCCTGGGAAGGCGCGGGGCAATCCGGATCGCGCGATCGAGGTGCCGCAGGCCCTCGTCCTGCCGGCCGGCCTCGAACAGGATGTTGCCGAGGTTGGTCTCCATCTCCGGGTTGGCGGGGTTGAGCGCGAGCGACGCGCGGATGTGCTCGAGGGCGCGCGCCCTCCGGCCGAGCGCCAGGAGGGACTTGCTCAGGCTGTCATGGATCTTCCATTCGATCATCTTCCAGTCGTTCGGCTCGCTGGCGAGCGCCTCCTCGAGCTCGGCCACCGCCTCCTTGTGACGGCCGTCGCGTGCCAGCTCGTTGCCGCGCTCGTAGTGCCGCGCGTGATCGACGGCCGGGACGGCAATCTCCCGGAACCGGTCGTAACGGACATTGACGAACTCCGGCAGGTTCACCGCCCGGTTGTCGGCGGTGCTGTTCTCGATGAGCACCGCCGGCGTGTCGCGGCCTTCTTCGTCGATGTGCGTCAGAAACATCTGCGTGTACGGCCGGTTGCTCTTGGAGGAGAAGACCATCCACCGGCCGTTCGGCGAGAAGCTGTGCCAGGAGTTCATCAGGGACAGATTGCAGCGCATGGGCCGGGCCTCGCCGCCGGCGATCGGGACGATGAAGAGCCTGCCGTCGGGACGCAGGAGCTGGCCGTTCCGGCACTTCACGAACACGACCCAGCGGCCGTCCGGAGACACCTTCGGGAAGGTGTTGCTCATGCCGTTCCCCGACGCGCCGTCGATCGGCTCGGCCCGGCCGCCCCGGCCGTCGTTGAACGGAATCCTGAACAGATCGTACTGGATCGGCGTTTCGTTCGGATCGCCGGCGTATTTGGCCGGCGGCCGGCCCGCGGGATAGGCGTCGCGGGCCAGGGCGCGGGCGAAGACGATCGTCCTGCCGTCCGGCGACCAGACCGGGTTGCAGTGCACGTATTCCGGATCGTCGGCGCCCGGCAGGGCCGTGATCTCGCCGGTCGCGCGCGAGTGGAAGGCCAGGATTCCCCGGGTCGGGTAGAAGACCTGGTTGATCTTGTAGTCCCAGAAATTCTGCACGTACAGCTCTTCGTTCACGGTCGACACGACAAACTGCCCGTCGGGGCTCATGCGTGACAGGAACCCCAGCGTGTTGAGATCTTTCGTCTTCTCCTTGAAGGCATTCCAGGTCATCACGTGCTTGTAGGTGATGACCACCCGTTCCTTGATCGGGGCGATGGCGTAGGCGCCCTTGTCCCCCTGCGGGCCGTCGATGTCCATGCCCATCGTCCGTCCGTCGCCGGAGAAGCTGTGGCAGTTGGCGCAGGTGGGCATGTCGGTCAGCATCAGCCGGCTCTCGGGGCGCGCGATGTCCCGCAGCCGCCAGTTGATCAGCGGCAGGGACCCCTGAGCCAGCGGCTTGATCACCCCCTGCTCCGTCTGCGCCGGCATCAGCGGCACGTCGCGGTAGAAGATCGGCGCCCCGACCGGATCGGGGGAGGTGCCGAGCGTCACGCGGCCGCGGGACAGCACACGGAGAGGATTCCCCTCGCGGTAGCCGGAGAAGGTGATGGCCGCCGGTCCCGCCACCGAGTGCCTCTTGATGGCCGCCCAGACGGCGGAGTCCGGCTTCCAGGCCCGGGCCGAGGCCTGGTACGGCGTCCCCCTGTAGATTTCGTTGTGCTCGGACACGCAGCGCGCGTCGATCTCCCCCGGCGGGGGCGGGTCGCCCCGGACGAGCGCCGCGATGCGGGACGAGCCGCCCGGAAATAGAATGTCGACCAGCCAGCGGTCGGCCTCGCCGGCGTCATCGTGCCAGAGGAACGTGGGAGCGACGATCTCCGGCGGGAAAACGGTCCCTTCCAG
>JACOUZ010000265.1 GCA_016177515.1 Acidobacteriota bacterium | reverse complement strand
GCGTGGCGACGATCCGGCCCCAGTCGGAGCGATAGACGGCGTCGACCGCCGCCTGGGCATCGAGGGGCATGCCCCATGATAGAAAATTCCCCGCCGCGGTGTCGATCCGGGCGCCCGCCGTTCGACCCACCCAGGGAAGCAGATCCATCAGCGGATTCAGTGGAGGACGTGTCTCGTGTGTCCAGCGTGCATGGCCACGACGGCCCTGGCGGCCGCCGGTGCGACCTCGGCGGGCGCACTGGCCGCGCTCGTCGTGAAGCGGCTTCGTGACAGGAGCGAAGCGAGGGAATCGACCCGGGCGGCCAACCCGGAGGAGAGCAACATGGATCGCCAGAGAGTCGTGTCGCAACCCGAGTGGATCGAGGCGCGCAAGGCGCTGCTCGTCAAGGAGAAGGAGGCCACCCGCCAGCGCGACGCGCTGAGCGCGGAGCGCCGCAGGCTCCCGATGGTCAAGGTCGGGAAAACGTACGCGTTCGACGGCCCGCATGGCGAGGAGACGCTCGCCGGCCTCTTCGACGGCCGCAGCCAGCTGATCGTCTATCACTTCATGTTCGGCCCGGAGTGGAAGGAGGGATGCCCGAGCTGCTCGTTTCTGGCCGATCATCTCGACGGCGCCCTCCCGCACCTGGCGTGGGTGCGGCATCACGACAAGTACGGCGACTGAGAGGGTCGAGGGCCCGGAGGCGTGCGCATGAGATACATGCTGCTGATCTACATGGACGAACAGGCGCTTGACGAGAGCCAGCGGCAGGAGTGTTACGAGGAGTCGGCGCGGATGGCGCACGAGATCGGGCCGAACTACCTGGCCGCCGCCCCGCTGCAGCCGACCTCGACGGCGACGAGCGTGAAGGTGCGCGACGGCAAGCGTCTCGTGACCGACGGCCCGTTCGCGGAGACCCGGGAGCAGTTCGCCGGGTACTTCCTGATCGAAGCCACGGATCTCGACGAGGCGATCGGCATCGCCGCGCGAATCCCGGGGGCGCGCTGGGGCACCGTCGAGGTCCGGCCGGTGATCGAGGTCGCGGGCCTGCCGGATTGACGACCTGGACGGGAGCAAGGACTGCCTCGTGCCGCCCACCATCAAGCATTCGCATAGGATGGCGTCACCTCGCACACTGGTAAATCAACTTTCCGTTCACGATCGTATAGCGCACAGTCGCAAATGCCCGAGCGTCCCGTGACAGGTCCCCGGTCAGGACAACAAGATCCGCGGCGAGACCTGGAGCAATCCGCCCGAGCCGGCCGGATTCGCCGAACGTCTCGGCGGGCGCAGTCGTGAGCGAGGCAAGGATCTGGCGAAACGTCATTCCCGCTTCGGCCATCAGGGCATACTCATCGCTGGGATCGTAGTCGTCCATGCCGCCGACATCGGTGCCGAACAAGACCACCCCTCCCGAAGCGAGCCATGCCCGCAATTGGCCGGTGATGATCCTGGCCCGCTCAACGCTCAGAGAAGCGCGGTCATGACGCAGATGGTGTATCCAGATCTTCAAAGTCGGTATGAGAGCGACTTTCGCTTGCCGCATTGCTCCCACGACGGCTTCGTCCCATGGACCCGACGGAGGAGTGGTGTGCGCGACGATGTCGACGCCGCCTCTCACCGCCGCGAGCAATCCGTCGCGGCTGGTCGGATGGGCGAAGATCGGCTTGTTCCGGCGATGGGCTTCCTTGACGGCTGTTTCAATCACTTCGTCCGGCAGAGTGGCATGAGGCGGAAACTGGGAGGCGGCGTGCAGCTTCAGCCCATCCGCCCCGCCATCGAGGAGTTTCTTCGATGCGGCAAGGGCTCCGGCGGCATCCTCCACCTCCAGCGATTCAGTCTGCATGACCCCGAGAACCCGGAGCATGAAACCCATCTCGAGTGGCAACCAGCCCTTGCCGGACAGTCCCTCGCCCGTCGAGCGGATTCTCGGACCTGGAATCTCGCCGGACTCAATGCGCTCGCGGATCCGCCGCGTGTTGTCCCAGGGCGACCCCAGATCGAACACGCTCGTGAAGCCGTACCGCGTGAGCATGGCTTCGAGCTGGCCGGCGACCTCGGTCGCCGGAAGGTTCGCGGCGTCCGCCCACTTCCTCTCGAAGAAGTGCACATGGCTGTTCCAGAAACCTGCGGTGATCGTGAGCCCGGAGCAATCCAGCGTGGCAGCATCTTTGGGGATCCGCACCGATCTCCGGCGACCGACCGCGGCGATCTTGCCATCGCGGATGACCACGACACCTTTGGAGAGCGGGCTGTCCGTGGGGCCGGGGTAGATGGTGGCTCCCGTCAGCACGAGCTGGCCGTCTGCCGGAGAGCCCGCCTGTTCTGCAGCCGGGCGGCTCACGCCGGCTAGAAGAATCGCGAATCCAAGGACACCGGAGATTACGTCGCGGCGCACGCCTTCCATACGCAGGCTCCTGTCGCTGGGTCCCCGAGATGGCTCGCTCCGCCTGAATCGCTGCCGGAAGCCCGTTTGTCAGCAGGTGCTCGCGAGATGTGCTGGCTCCAATATACCGAAGTGATCCCGGAGGGAGCAAGGTTCAGTCTTGAGGGGCGCGGGATGGAGAGGGTGCTGCAAATCGAGGATCCGTGACGAATGACCTGTCCGTGAGGCTCTTCAGGAATTCCACGAGGTCGGCCTTGCCGCGATCGTCCAGATCGAACCCCCGGATGAGATCGCTCTTCCGCGGGCTGGCGCGGCCGTCGCCGGCGAGGGGACCGTCGGGGACGAGCCGGCCTCCGCGGGCGTAATGGTCGATCACCTCGGTCAGCGTCGCCATGCTGCCGTCGTGCATGTAAGGCGCCGTCAGCTCGATGTTGCGGAGGGTGGGGGCGCGGAAGCGGCCCATGTCCTCGGTCCGGCCGGTGATCGCGTAGAGGCCCGGGTTGTCGCCGGGATAGCTTCCATCGCCCCCCAGGTTGTACAGGCCGTTGTTGTGGAAAGTGGCCGCGATGGGACGGGCGCCTTCGAAGGCGATTGGCCCCGAAAAAGTGAACCCTCCGTGGCAGCGTGAGCAGCCCAGGCGCTCGGAGAAGAAGAGCCGCATGCCGCGCCGCGCCGACTCGGAGAGGGTGCCGGTCTCGTCCCGGTAGACGAGGCGGTCGTAGGGGGAGTCGCCCGAGATCAGCGTCCTCTCGAAGGACGCGATGGCCCGGGTGACGTTCGCCAGGCTCACGGGATCGGGGTTCTCAGGGAAGGCCGTGGAAAACATCCCGGGGTAGTCGGGATCGGCGCGGAGACGGCGCAGGACTTCGTCCTCGCGTCCGGAGAGGCCGAGCTCCACCGGATGCTCGTTGAGCATGGGGATGCGGGCCTGGTCCTCGAGCCGGGTCAGGCGCGGGTCGGCCCAGGCCAGCGTCGCGCCGTAGGCGACGTTCGCCAGGCTCATTGCGCCGCGGGGATGCAGTTCGCCGGTGGAACCGAGCGCCCGGGCCCGCCCGTCAGTAAAAGCCAGCTCCTGGCGGTGGCAGGAGGAGCAGGCATAGGTGCCGTTTGCGGACAGGGCGCGGTCGTGAAACAGGCGCCGGCCCAGCTCGACCTTGGCCGGTGTCATGGGGTTGTCTTCGGGGACCTTGGGCTCGGGGAAACCGGGCGGAAGACGCCATTCGTAGGGCGGGGCCGGCGGATGCGCTGGGGGCCGCGCCGGCGGATCCCGTAGGCCGGCGGATCGCGCCGCCGGAGCGCAGCCGAGAAACAGAAGCAGGAGGAGGACGACCGTCCCGGCTACCACTTCCGCTGTTGCAGCTCCGAGACGCTGGGCGTCTGGCCGGCGAGCTCGTCCCGCTGCGCCACCCAGAGGGAAAACTCCTGCACCGCATCGGGAGTCATCGTGCCCGGCTCGACCCGGCGCTTCTCGAGCCATCCCTTCATCGCCCTGAGCAGCTCGTCGGCCTGGCCGCGGTCGCTCGGGAAGAGCGCCATGTAAGCATTCTTGGCGTCCTCCACCCGATCGAGGCCCAGGTACGCCTCCGCCCGGTATTCGATCGCCGGCGCGTAGGCCGGTGACAGAGAGATCGCCCGGTCGTAAGCCTCCAGGGCGGCGGAGTGATCCCCCGTCTTCCGCAGGGCGAACCCCAGGTCGCTATAGGCCTGGTAATACCTGGGGTCCTTCCCGGTCGCCGTCCGGAACTGGGAGATGGCCTTCCCAAACGACTGCTGCGCCTTCTTCTCCAGCTTCGCCCGCCCCGCCTCGCCGGTGGCCTGCGCCGCCTCCTTCTGGAAGGCCAGGGCCTTGTCCCGCAACTTGAGACCGGCGTTGTAGTGGTCCACCGCCTGTTCCTCCGGCGTCTTCCGCGGGGCGGACGGCATGGATGAGGAGCCGCCGGACCGCGGGGTGGACGACCCGCCCGACGCCTGCAGATCCGGTGTCAGGAACGCGAAGAAAACGCCGGCCAGCACTGCCAAACGCGAAATCCAGTGCACAACGACCCTCCATTCAGGACTTGGTGGACTTCCCCTCCATGACCGTCTGCCAGGCGCCGTCCTCGCCGAGCGTCTCCCACTTGAACGTGTAGGTGGTCGGCGACATCTCCTTGATCGTGTAGCGCGACTTCACCATCTTGCCGCCCATCTTCGACTCGTCGTCGTAGACCCAGGTGCCGCCCTGAACCGTGCCGCGCGGCACGGAGGCCATGGACATGGGGCTGTTGTCCAGGCCGTAGTAGGTGTATACCTTCTCCTCGATGCTGTAGCCCAGGATGCCGAACGACTTCGTCGGCCCCATCGGCCCCTTCCCCTCGGAGCGGCAGAGCACGGCGAAACCGCCCTCGAACCACTCGCAGGTGTCCTGGTTCGTCATCTTCCCCCCGGGCATGAAGGGGTTCGGCTTCGTCTCCCCGTCGGTGGTCCACTTGCCGACGAAGTACCCGAGCTTCTTGTGCTCGGGACCGGGCTTCGGCTTCTCGCCCGGAGTCTGCGCGAGCGCCAGCCCGGTCGACAGGACGCAGCAAACTGCAAGGTTGAAGAGCCTCGATCTCATGTCTCACCTCCGTGGGTTGGCCGGGATCCTAGCACCGTTCAGGGCGGACGGATCCTCCGACCACGAGGGTTCTGGAATCTCGTGCGACGATTCCCGGCCTTTCCCGGATGGGCCGCGAGAAAAACCAGGATAGCCCTTGACCCTATACGTACGTATAGACTGTACCTTGTCGCCAGGAGATGAACGATGG
Source organism: Acidobacteriota bacterium (assembly GCA_016177515.1). GTDB lineage: Bacteria > Acidobacteriota > Polarisedimenticolia > Gp22-AA2 > Gp22-AA2 > Gp22-AA3. The sequence goes on along the minus strand of JACOUZ010000265.1, from coordinate 1,299 downwards.
AAGGTCTCAAGGTCGGTGAAGTCGCCAGGCAGGCGGGCGTGAACGTGCAGACAATCCACTACTACGAGCGCCGGGGCCTGCTGCCCAGGCCGCCCCGGACCGAGTCGAACTACCGGGCGTACTCGGGGGACGCCGTGCTGCGCGTGCGCTTCATCAAGCGCGCGCAGGAGCTTGGATTCACGCTGAAGGAGATCAAAGAACTGCTCTCGTTGAGGGCCGCGCCCCGGACCGGGTGCTCGGACGTGCGCCATCGCGCCGCGGCCAAGGTGCAGGACATCGACGCCAAGCTTCGAACGCTTCAAGCGATGCGGAAGGCGCTGACCAAGCTCATCGGCGAGTGCTCGGGAAAGGGGCCCGTGACGCAGTGTCGGATTCTCGAGGCCCTTGATGCGGAGGACGAAAGGCAATGCCGCGCTACGACCATGGAGCCGGCGGCCTCGGAGGCGTGCCATCCGTTCATGTCATCGCCTCCGCCCTTGGGAGCGCAGGCGCTCCCGCGCCCGCACTCGCGGCGGCGAGTGGTCGCGGCTGGTGGCGCTTTCTGGCGTCGTTGCCCGGCGTCGGTGCCGCATTGCTTCCGGTCGGGCTGTGCCCGGCGTGCTGGCCCGCCTACGCCGGCATCCTCGGCTCTCTCGGCCTGGGCTTCCTGTTTGAATCGACGTACCTGCTTCCCGTCACCATCGGGCTCTTCGGGCTCGCGCTGTCCGCTCTTGCCTTCCGCGCGAAGGCCCGCCGCGGCTACGGGCCGCTCGTTCTCGGGATCGCATCGGTGTGCCTCGCTCTGGCGTTCAAGCTCGCTTACGGGTTCGACCCGCTCGCATACGCGGGGCTTTTCGGACTCGTGGCCGCGTCCGCGTGGAACGCGTGGCCGAAAAGGAAAAGTGAGGCCGGCTCCTGCCCGAAGTGCGTTCGGCCGGAGCCGGCGATTGCAACGAAGAACGCACCGTAAAGGAGGTGCCGAGATGGCAACCAGGAGAAAGATCGAAGTCTTCAGCGCCGGATGCCCGGCATGCGAGGACACGGTTCAGCTGGTCAACCGGATCGCGTGCCCATCGTGCGAGGTGTCGGTCCTCGACATGAACGAGCCGGCCGTCGCCAAGCGGGCGAAGCGCCTGGGAATCCGGTCGGTTCCGGCTGTGGTCGTTGACGGGACCCTCGCGAACTGCTGCGCGGGGTCTGGTCCCGGCGAGGCAGGACTTCGCGCCTCGGGCATCGGACAGCCGTTCTGAGTGATGTACTCCTGCGCGCTGTCGGAAGGCACCTTCGCAGTCCCAGGCCCGCTCCTGACGCAGAAGTCGC
>JACOUZ010000264.1 GCA_016177515.1 Acidobacteriota bacterium | reverse complement strand
GTGATCGTCGGCAACATCGCCACGCGCCTGAACCCGGAGGCGGTCGCCGCGATCGAGCGCGGCATCCCCTACCTGAGCATGCCGCAGGCGCTCGGCCGTCTGTTCCTGGAAGGGCGGCACTCCATCGTCGTGGCGGGGACCCACGGCAAGACGACGACCTCGGCCCTGATGGCCCGGGTCCTGTCGGCGGCCGGACGGGACCCCTCTTTCCTGGTCGGCGGCGTGCTCAGGGACCTCGGCCGCTCCTACACCCTGGGGCGCGGGCAGGAGTTCGTGCTCGAAGGGGACGAGTACGAGACCGCCTACTTCGACAAGGGCCCCAAGTTCCTGCACTACCGGCCGCGCAGCGTCATCCTGACCTCGGTGGAATACGACCACGCCGAGATGTACCCGGACCTGCCGTCGGTGAAGCTGGCCTTCCGCCGCCTGCTCGAGCTGATCCCGGCCGACGGCCTCCTCGTCTATTGCGCCGACGACCCGAACGTGCGCGAGGTGCTGTCCTCCGCGCGCTGTCCGGCCGTGCCGTACGGCTGCGGCCGCGGGGACGGCTGGCGCGGGCACGTCCGCGCCAGCGGGCCGGAGGGGATGGAGTTCGAGGTGACCCGGGACGGCGGCCTGTTCGGCCTGTTCCGCGTCCCGATGACCGGCCTGCACAACCTGCGCAATATCCTGGGAGTGATGGCCGTGGCGCATGCGCGGGGCGTGGAGGCGCAGGCGATCGCGGAGGGGCTGCGCACGTTTTCCGGCGTGAAGCGCCGCCAGGAGGTGCGGGGGGTGGCGGCCGGCGTCGTGGTCATCGACGATTTCGCGCACCATCCGACGGCGGTGCGGGCCACGCTGCAGGCGACGCGCGACCGCTACCCGGGAAAGAGGATCTGGGCCGTCTTCGAGCCGCGCACCAACACCACGCGCCGCAGCGTGTTCCAGGAGGAGTACGCCCGGAGCTTCGACGACGCCGACCGCATCATCCTGGCGGCCGTCGATCACCCCGAGCGCGCCCCGGATGGGCAGAGGTTCTCGGTGGAGCGCCTGGTGGCCGATCTGCAGGGGCGCCGAAAAGAGGCGGATTACATTCCGGCCGTCCCCGGGATCGTCGCCCGCGTGGCCCGGGAGGCGAAGGAGGGCGACATCGTGCTGGTGATGTCGAACGGCGCCTTCGGCGGGCTCCACGACAGGCTTCTGGCCGCCCTGGGAAGTCGCGGCCGATCCTGACGCGCGGCCCCCTTCAGTTTCCGAGCAGCCCCGGGTCGCCCTGCGCCAGCAGCCGGACCAGCTCCTGGCTGAAATAATCGTGCGGCCCCGAGGCCAGTGCCGGGAAGCGGGAGGAGAAGGCCAGGCGGCTGCGTTCGATCTCCGTCTGCAGGCGGGCGTAGAGATCGTGGTGGCGGCGCCCCTGGACGACCGCCGCCTCGTTGTAGAGCAGGAGCTCCGAGACCAGGAGATGGGCGAAGCGTCGGGCGTCCGCCTGGCGGCGGCGCTCCTCGTCGCTCAAGCCGTCGTCCGCCGAGGGAGTCCGCAGATGTCCGCCGAGATCCGCCAGGATCGCCTGCAGCTCCGCCTCCTCGGGAGGGACCGGGGCGCCGGGCGCCGTCGCCGCTTCGTGCGCTGTGGCCGCCTCGTGCGCCGCGTGGTGTCCGCCGGCCGCTGTCGCTTCCACCTGCGCCGGGCGGGCCCGGCGCTGCGGCGTCGCCAGCCTCTCCATGGCAAGCCCGGCGATGCGAGCCACGATCTCGAACGCCGGCGGATCGCCCCGCTCGGCGGCCAATCCGGTGTCCCCGTACATGACGGCGACCGGGCGGCCGCGCACCAGGACGGGGACGGCGCACGATTCGCCGCCGGCGACGCCCCCGAGCGCGGCGTGCACCTCCTCGCCGGAGCCCTGCGGCCCCGAGCGGACGGCGGCCTGACCGGAGACGGCGCGTGCCAGGATGTGATCGCCGGCTGCGCTCAGCGACACGCGCGCCAGGTTCTCGCTTTGAATGCCCCCTTCCTCGAGGAAGCCCAGGCCGGCCCAGCCGACGAGCGCGCCCCCCTTGACGATGAACAGGGCCACGCGCGGGTAGAAGGCCGCCCCGGCGTCGATCAGGGCGGAGAGGATCTCGCGCTGCGTCTCGCGCCTCGAGATCGACTCGACGGCGTCCCGCAGGACCTGGATCCTGGCCGTGCCCCCCGCAGCGCCCCACTCGCCGGGGGTGAGCGGGAAGCTCAGCGGCTCCGACGCGGCGGCGAGCACCTCCTCGAAGGCAAGCCGCAGCCGCTCGACCCGGTCGCGCAGGATCCGGTTCGCTTCCCTCTCGACTCGATCTCTGAGGCGGCCGCTCATGGCCCCGGTAAATACCACAGCAGCCACTCCCAGTCAAACAGGCAGCCGGTGGCAACCCTGCCACACGGCTCTGTGGCTTTTCTGCGACTCCCACCGTCACGGCAACCCGGTGCCGCTCTGCGCCTGAATTAACAAGTGTTGTTACATCAAACGTTTGCACGATAAATCTGGATCAACCAGGGAGTGGCACAGGGGCTGCAAGGGGTCCTGCCGGAGTGTGGGTCTGCCCAGAGGAGGAGACCGTGGCCCAGAACCAGAAGACGCCCGCCGGACCGGTCGAGTTCGAAGGTGTGGGCCTCCATTCCGGGAAGCGGATCGGGATCAGGATCCTGCCGGCCGCGGCGGACAGCGGAATCGTGTTCGTCCGCACGGACGAGGGCCGCACCGAGATCCGGGCCTCGCACCGTCTCCTGGGGGCCAGCGATTATTCCACCGCGCTGTGCCGCGGCTCCGTCGTCGTGGCGACCGTCGAGCACCTGCTGTCGGCCCTGCACGGGCTGTCGATCGACAACGCCCGCATCGAGCTCGACGGTCCCGAGGTGCCGATCCTCGACGGCAGCGCCCGGCCGTTCGTGGATCGGATCCGGGAGGCCGGGATTCGCACGCTCCCCAGGGCGCGCCGCTTTCTGATGCTGACCCGCCCCGTGCGCGTGCAGGCCGGCGAGCGGGAGATCCTGGCCATTCCGGACAACGCCCTGCACGCGACCTACGCCATCGACTTCCCGCACCCGGCGATCGGCTGCCAGACGGTGGCCGCCGAGATCACCGAGGAAGCGTACGTCGAGTCGATCGCCCCGGCCCGCACCTTCTGCCTGCTGCGCGACGTGGAGGCGATGCGGCGATCCGGCCTGGCGCTGGGCGGATCCCTCGACAATGCCCTGGTGGTCGGCGACGAGGGCGTTCTGAACGGCTCGTTGCGCTTCCCCGACGAGTTCGCTCGCCACAAGGTGCTCGACCTGGTGGGCGACCTGGCCCTCCTGGAGGCGCCGCTGCGCGCCCACGTCATCGCCTTCAAGGGCGGGCACAAGCTGCACGCCGCCCTGGTCGGGCGGATCATGTCCAGCCGGACCGCCTGGTCGCTCGGGACGTCCGACGACCTCCTGCCGGACGCGCGCGTCGCCGAGTTCGCCCACCTCAAGGACCGCCTGCTGCCGCACGCCGCGGTCCACGCCGGCTAGCAGACCTCCCCCCATCGTCGCGGCGGGCGCCGGCCCGCGCCGGCCGGACGGGGCCTTGCCACCCCCGGGCCTCTCCGATAGACTGCCTGTTCCGAAAGCGGCGCCCGGCGCACGCAACCGCGCGCCCTTTCACCCCATGCGAACCGTGAAGGCCCGCTACGGCCTGCCGACAGTCTGCCTCGTCTCCGGCCTCTGCGCGGCGCCCGCGCTTGCCGGCCCCGCGCTGACGCACCTGACGACCGAGCGCCAGGGGGAGATCTACGTGGCCTCCTGCCGGCTCGAGGGCGGCCTGACACCGGAGGTCGAAGAGGAGATCGCGGCCGGGCTCCCGAGGACGATCGAATTCCGCCTGCACGTGTTCCGGCGGCGCACCGCCTTCCCCGACCAGCTCGTGCTCAAGCGGCGGATCGAGTGCACGGTCCTTTACGATCCGCTGACGCAGCAATACACGCTGACCCGCAGGGTGGACGGCGAGCTGCACGAGACGCGGGTCACGGACGCCGCCGCCGCCATGCGCTCATTCATGACGGCCCTGGACGGGGTGCCGCTCCTCCGGACGGACAGCCTCGATCCGGAGGAGGAGTACTACCTCAAGGCCAAGTCGGGCCTGGGCGGGCTCGTCTTCCGTTTTTATCTCATCCCGTGGCCGCACGACACCGGCTGGGAGCGGGTGTCCATCGACCGTACCGGAGGGAAGCGCGTTGCCGAGAAACCCTGATCCCGACGAGCGCGCGCCGGCCTCCCGCATCCGGGTTGATCGCCTTCTCCGCTCCGGCATCCTGGTGCTCCTTCTGGTCTTTCTGGCCGGCTACGTCCTCCTGCGCAAGGCCACGAACTTCTCCTGGCTCTACATCACCAATTCAGTCCTCCTGTCGTCGCTCTTCCTGATCAACGCCATCCTGATCCTGACGCTCCTGACGCTCCTGATGCGCAACCTGATCAAGGCGCTGGTGGAGCGCCGGCGCGGGATTCTCGGCTCGCGGTTCAGGACCAAGCTGGTGTTCTCGCTCCTGATGCTGTGGCTGGTCCCCTCGATGATCATCTTCTGGGCCGCCCTGCACCTGATCCAGCGCAGCGTCGACCGCTGGTTCAACGATCCGATGGACCGCCTCACCGAAGCCTCGCAGCAGATCGTCGAGACCTACTACGGCGACGCCCGGAAGCGCGGCGCGGCGTTCGCGGGCGAGGTGGCCCGCCGCCTGGAGGAGGCGGGCCCGGCGGCGCCCGAGGCGCGCGCCGGCGTGCACGAGGTCCTGGGCGGCCTGCTGCGCGAGTACCACCTCGATCTGGTGGCGCTCGACCCGGGCCGCGGGCCGCCCTACCTGGTCGTCGATCCGCACGTGCCGGCCACCGGTGATCTGCGGGAGATCCCGGCCAATCTGCGCCTGCAGGCGTTCCGCGGCGAGCCGTTCACCTGGATGTCGGAATACCGCGGCGGGATGCTCATCCGCTGCGGCCACCCGGTGCGCTCCGGCCCGGACGGCCGGCCGGGGGCGGTGGCAATCGTCGGCATCTACGCCCCGCGCGACCTGGCGCGGCTGGCGGCCTACGTCTCCCGGAGCAACGAAGACTACCGCCAGATCCGCGCCCAGAAGGGATTGATCAAAAGGATCTACGTCCTGGTCTTCGCCCTCATCACCCTGGTCGTCCTGTTCTCGGTCACCTGGGTCGGGCTGTACCTGGCCCGCCGCATCACCGATCCGATCCAGTCGCTGTTGCACGGGACGCGCGAAATCTCCTCGGGCAACCTCGACTACCGGGTCGAGGTGGACGCCGGCGACGAGCTGGGGATCCTGGTCGATTCGTTCAACAGCATGACCGCCGAGCTCAAGGCGGGCAAGCAGACGATCGAGAAGCGCAACCTGGAGCTGTCTGCGAGCAACCGGGAGCTGATGGAGCGCCGGCGGTACATCGAGACGCTTCTCGACAGCGTCACGGTCGGCGTGGTGTCGAGCGACCGCGGGGGGCGAGTGACCACGGTCAACCGCGCCGCTCTCCGCCTGCTGGCGCTCGATCAGGGGACCGGGCTGATCGGCGGTCCCCTGGCGGAGCTCCTGCCGCCGGAGGGGCGCCCGGCGATCCAGGACCTGGTGTCCGAAGTGCTGGCCGGCGGCGGCCAGTCGGCGGCGCGGTCCCTGGAGCTGTCGATCGCCGGCACGAGCTGCTCCCTGGCCGCCAGCGCCACCTCGCTGCGCGACGAGGCCGGCGAGCCGATCGGCGTCCTCCTGGTTCTCGAGGACCTGACCGACCTGATGCGGGCCCAGAAAATCGCCGCCTGGCGCGAGGTCGCCCGCCGCCTGGCGCACGAGATCAAGAACCCGCTGACGCCGATCCAGCTGTCGGCGGAGCGCATCCGCAAGAAGTACGCCGAGCGGGGCGGCGGCCTGGACGAAATCGTCGAGGAGGGGACCGCGGCGATCGTGCGGGAGGTGGCGACCCTCAAGAACCTGGTGGACGAGTTCACGCGCTTCGCGCGCCTGCCGGCGCCGAACCCCGTCGCCACCAGTCTTCAGGAAGTGATTGCGGCCTCGCTGTCCCTTTACAACGACATGCACTCGCAGGTGACCATCCGCCCGATCTGCGATCCGGGCCTGCCGCCGGTCCTGCTGGATGCGGACCAGATCAAGCGGGTCCTGGTGAATCTCCTCGACAACGCCGTCGAGGCGATGGGAGGGCAGGGAACCGTCACCGTCGAAGCGCGGCGGGATCCCTCGGGCGCGGTCCGGCTGGAGGTGGCCGATGACGGCCCCGGCATCCGGGAGGAGGACCGCGACCGGCTGTTCCTGCCGTACTTTTCGACCAAGAAGAAGGGGACCGGCCTGGGGCTGGCCATCGTGCACCGCATCGTCTCCGATCATCACGGGCGGATCCGGGTCGAGGACAACCGGCCGCGCGGCGCCCGCTTCGTGATCGAGCTGCCGGCGGCCGCGGCCTAGGAGTGTGTCCGAGTATTCGGCCGGGCCCGATACCCGGACAGGCTCCCGGGGCTCGGGGGACGGGGCGGGCCGCTGCTCGAATGGGAAGGCCCGGGACGGAAACGCCGGGGATCGGCGTGCCAGGGACGGAGGCGGCATGGCCAAGGAACGCGTCCTCGTCGTCGACGACGAAGAGGGAGTGCGCAACTCCCTGCGCAACATCCTGAAGGACGAGGGCTACGCGGTCGACGTGGCGGAATCAGGGGAGCGCTGCCTGCAGATGGTGCGCTCGGTCCCGTACCACGCCGTGCTGCTCGACGTGTGGCTGCCGGGTCGCGACGGCCTGTCGGTCCTCGGGGATGTCCTGGCGCAGCCGTATCCGCCGCGCGTCATCATGATCTCCGGCCACGCCGACGTCCCGCTGGCCCACAGGGCCGGGCGCCTGGGGGCCTTCGATTTCATCGAGAAGCCGCTGTCGCTCGAAAAGGTCGCCCTGACGCTGCGCAACGCCGTGGCCGACAAGAAGAAGGACGAGCGCATCCAACAGCTGCGCGAGCAGCTGCAGGAGAGCGTGACCCTGATCGGCGACAGCCGTCCCATATGCGATCTGCGGCAGCAGATCGAGATCACCGCCCCGACCCACGGGCGCGTGCTCATCTACGGCGAGAACGGCACCGGCAAGGAGCTGGTGGCGCGCGCCATCCACGCGCTGTCGGAGCGCCGCGGTGAGCCGTTCGTGGAGATGAACTGCGCCGCCATCCCCGAGGAGCTGATCGAGAGCGAGCTGTTCGGCCACGTGAAGGGCGCCTTCACGGGCGCCGGCGAAGGGAAGCCGGGCCGGTTCGTCCTGGCGGACGGCGGCACGCTGTTCCTCGACGAGATCGGCGACATGTCGCT
>JACOUZ010000263.1 GCA_016177515.1 Acidobacteriota bacterium | reverse complement strand
TCGTCGCGCCCGCGGCGCCGCCCGCCGCCGCGGCCCCCGGCGGACCGACGACCCCGTCCCGCTCCGGGCAGGCCGGGGCCGGTGAGAGCGCCCGGATAAGCGGCCGCGTGCTTTATGACGGCGCGCCCCGGCCGCCGAAGCCGATCCAGGTCACCAAGGACCACGCCGTCTGCGGGGCGCGTGCCCACGTGGACGAGAGCCTCCTGGTCGGGACGGACGGCGGCGTGCGCAACGCCGTGGTGTCGGTCGGGCCGATCGCCCCGGGCGGCCCGTGGCCGGCCGCCGGGAATCCCACTCTCGACCAGCACGGCTGCTGGTTCGTGCCGCATGTCCTCCTGGCGCCGGCCGGCGCGCCCATAGACATCGTCAACAGCGACGGCATCCTGCACAACATCCACACCTATCCGAACAGCAACCCGCCGGCGAACCTGGCGCAGCCGAAGTTCAAGAGAGTCCTCAACCTGGCGTTTGCGGCGCCCGACATCGTGCAGGTGAAGTGCGACGTGCACGGCTGGATGAACGCCTGGATCGTCGTGGCGCCGCACCCCCATTACGCCGTCACCGACGAGAGCGGCGCCTTCTCCCTCGCCGGCGTCCCGCCGGGGACTTACACGCTGGCGGTCTGGCACGAGACGCTCGGCACCCGCGAGCAGCCGATCACTGCCGCTCCCGGCGGCTCCACGGAGGCGACGATCACCTTCCAGGATTGAGGCCGGCGGCGTCCCCCCCGGACAGCGCGCCAGAACCGCCCCGGGAAGGCCGGCTGCCCTGCCGCGCCCCGGCCGTTTCCGCCTGATTGGCGGGTCCCGGGGCTCCCAGGAGCCTACCCGACCTGGATCAGCCCGAGGCGGCCGGACCAGCGGCGCTCGAGATGCCGCACCAGGTCGCGGCGCTGCGGTGCGGCGGCCAGGTTCGCGGCGCAGCGGAACGCCTCCCCGCGGGCGTCCTCGAGGATCTCGTGGTCGCGCAGGATGTCGCCGATGCGCAGATCGGGCAGCCCCGACTGCCGCGTGCCGAGGAATTCCCCGGGGCCGCGCAGGCGCAGGTCCTCACGCGCGATGACGAAGCCGTCTCCCGATCGGGCCACGACATCGAGACGCCGCCGCGCCTCCTCGCTCGCCTGGGCCCCCGCGAGGAGGATGCAGTACGAAATGTGCGCCCCGCGTCCGACGCGTCCGCGCAACTGATGCAGCTGCGACAGGCCGAAGCGTTCGGCCTGCTCCACGATCATCACCGTGGCGTTCGGCACGTCGATGCCGACCTCGATGACGGTGGTGGCGACCAGGATCGGCAGCCGTCCGGCCGCGAAATCCGCCATGACGCGGTCGCGATCCTCTCCCTTCAGCCGGCCGTGCAGGAGGCCGACCTCGAGATCGGGAAAGATCTGGCCCTGGAGCCTGCGCTGCATCTCGACGGCGGCCTTCAGATCGGCGCGGTCGGTCTCCTCGACCAGCGGGTAGACGACGTAAACCTGCCTCCCCTCCCGGACCTGCGCGCGCAGGAAGTCGTACACGTCGACGCGCGATTCTTCGCCGCGCACGACCGTCCGGACGGGGAGCCGCCCCGGCGGCATCGCGTCGATCACCGACAGGTCGAGGTCGCCGTACACGGTCAGGGCGAGCGACCTGGGGATCGGCGTGGCGGTCATCACCAGCACGTCGGTGCGCCTCCCTTTGGCGCGCAGGCGCGCCCGCTGCGCCACCCCGAAACGGTGCTGCTCGTCGATGATCGCCAGGCGGAGCGACTGGAACCGCACGCCCTCCTCCAGGAGCGCATGCGTGCCGATCAGGATCGGGATCGAGCCGGCCAAAAGCCCGCCGAGGACCTGGCGCCGCGACGAGCCGGTCACAGCGGCGGTCAGGAGAGCAACCGGCCGGCCGCTTCCCTGGAGCATCCTGCTGAAGGAGCGGTGGTGCTGCTCCGCCAGGATCTCGGTCGGCGCCATGAACGCCACCTGGTGGCCGTTCTCCACGACCAGGAGCGCCGCCAGGAGGGCCACCACCGTCTTGCCGCAACCGACGTCACCCTGCAGGAGGCGGTTCATCGGCCGCCCCGACATCAGGTCGTCGGCGATCTCCTTCAGGACCTTGCGCTGGGCGGCGGTGAGGTGGAACGGAAGGATGGAGCGCAGGCGCGCGCGGATGGCGTCGTCCACGCGCAGCCCGGGTTCGCTGGGCTGCGCCTCGCGATCGCGGCGCGCCAGGGCGAAGCCGAGCTGCAGGAAAAAAAACTCCTCGAAGATCAGGCGGCGGTGGAAGGGGGATCGGAAATCGTTCAGCGCCTCCAGGTCCACGTCCTGCGGCGGGAAGTGGGCCAGCGCCAGCGCTTCCCGGCGCCCCAGGAATCCGCGGTCGCGCGCCAGTCCCGGCGGCAGGGGATCCGGCAGCGCGGGCGGCAGGCCCGCCAGGACGGAATGGATCAGGCGCCTTATGGCGCGCGACGACAGGCCCGGGAGCTTCGGATAGATCGGCACGACCCTGCCGGTGTGGATCGCCTCCTGGTCGGCGCCGGACAGCACCTCGAACTGCGGGCTCTGCAGCACCAGATCGCGCCGCCCGAAGCGCGCCGGCGCCGCTTCTCCGTGCAGGATGACCTCCCGCCCGGGCGGCATCGCCGTGCGCAGGTACGGCTGGTTGAAGAAGATGACGCGGATGGCCCCGGTTTCGTCCTCCACCAGCGCCTCGAAGATGGTCATGCCGCGCGCCCGCGTCCGGCGCAGGACGGCGGTGCGCACCCGGCCCCGGACCGTGGCGCGCAGCCCCGGGACGAGCGCGGCGATCGGGAAGAACCGGCTTCGGTCCTCGTAACGGAACGGCAGGTGAAAGAGCAGGTCCTCCACGGTCTTCAGGCCGCGCCCGTGAAGCTCCTCCGCGCGCTTCGGTCCGATGCCCCTGAGGTGGCGCAACTCTGTCGTGAGCTCGAGCCCCATCCCCGGATTATAGAGGAGGGGCGGGCGCGGGCGGCGGCGACTCGTGGTACACGGCCAGCTCGTCCAGAACCGCAAGGTTGACGACAGAGGCGCGCAGCTAGAACTCAAACTGGAAGCCGACCTGGAAGCGGCGGCCGAACCTGCGGCCGGCGTCGACCTGCAGGGGGCCGCGCACGCCCAGCTCGTCGGCGCCGAGGTTGTCCGCCCGGTCGGGCTCGTAGGTGTAGATGCGCAGATCGTCCCGGTTCAGGAGGTTGTAGACCTCCAGAAAAAGGGCGGAGGAGTACCGGCCGACCACCAGGGCTTTCTTGGCCAGCAGGTTCACGTCCAGGACCGGGTCGTTGCGCCGGCTGTTGCGGAGCTCGGGGACGAACTTCGCCTGGTTCCCCGTGGTCTTCTGGCTGTACCCGAAGCGGGTGCGGAACTGCTGGTAGTCCACGTTGTCGAGGGCGAAGAAGCGCGAGATGACCGAGTAGGGCAGTCCCGAGCTCCAGCTCATCACCGCGCCGACCTGCCAGTCCCCCGGCAGGAACGTCGTGGCGTTCAGCTTCACCACGTGCCGCTGGTCGTAATCCAGGTAGCCGAATTCCTGCTCGATCGTGGACGGATCGTCGCCCAGACGGGAATCGAAGCTCTCGGCCGATCCGATCGCCCGCGAATACGTGTAGGAGCCCTGCATCTCCCAGCGCCGCGAGAGGCGCTTGGTGAGCTGCACCTCGAGACCGGTGTAGCGCGCCTCGTTGGTGTTCCCGACGCGCAGCACCTGGTTGAAGAAGAAGTTGTAGATGTACAGGTCGGGCTTGCCGTCGGGCAGCCGCTGCAGCCTCATGTTGAGGCCGGATTCGAACGCGCCGGCCGGCGGCTGGGTCGCGCCGATGTCGTCGCGCGGCTCGCCGGTGTCCGCGTAGAAGCGCAGCGTGTGGTTCACGTCGACGTCCTGGAGCTGGTCCCTGTACTTGCGGTTGATGTAGGTCACCGCGAGCGCCAGCTCCGGGGCCAGCTCGCGCTCGAAGCCGACGGTCAGCTCGTCGGAAAACGGCGTGCGCAGGCCGCGGTCGACCTGGGTGGCGGACGGCGGCGCTTTCGACAGGACGCCGCCGATTTGGTGGTTGGGAGTTCCCGACCCGGTGATCCCGTCGGCATCGAAAAAGTAGTAGCGGTTGATCGTATCCGGCCCCTCTTCGCCGACCAGGGTGCTGAGAAAGAGCTTGTCGTAGAAGCGCCCCCAGGTGGCGAACAGCTTGGTGCGGCCGTTCGATGCCGGGTCCCAGGAGAAGGACAGGCGCGGAGCCAGGTTGTTGTTGGTCAGCCGGAAGCGCTCCCGCTGCTGCGGCAGCACCCCGTGGGCCAACAGCCGGCGCGGATCCGCCTCGCCACCCGTCAGCACGTCTGGAAACAGCGTCGTCAGCTCGTTCGAGGTGAAGCGCGCCTCGGTGTGGTGCCGCGTCAGGCGGCTGATCGCCGCCACGCGCAGCGGGTCGGCCCGGGAAGCGACGGCCTGGAGCAATCCCACCGGCGAATGACTGAAGATCGGGTCCCCGGTGATCCCCAGGCTCCTGATGCCGTCGTTGTTCCCCTGGAGGAAATCATCCTTGTCGCGCTCTCCTCCGGCAAGCGCCAGGAGCCGATCATAGAGGGCGCGCTCCTCGACCGGCTCGAAGAAGGAGTAGCCAAAGGTGTCGTCCGCCTCGCGGTCGAAGCGCAGCCCGAACCCGATCGTCATGTTGGGAAACGGCTTGTAGATGTCCTGCGCGTACAGGCCGCCGGTCACGGCGTGGGCGTCGTTCTCCACGCGGCGCTCCGACGGCAGGAGGGCGCGCACGGTGCTCGGCCCCTGGCGCCGCGTGCGCAGAATGGGCGCCAGGATCGGCCGGCCCTCGGTGGCCCGCTCGAAGTCCTCCTTCTCGACGACATAGCCGAGCTTGAGATCGTGGCTGCCCCAGTAATCCGGAACGGAGAGGCTGAGGTCCTGGCGCAAGGTGACGCGACGCCTCTTGTCCGCGAAATCCAGGTAGTAAGGGCCGCTGGTGACGCCCAGCCTCTGATCGATGGTGAAGTCCCGGTCGGAAGGCTGCGGCACCAGGTCGCCGTACGGGTATCGGGAGGCAGGGAAAGGCGCATCGTCCATGTAGAAATTGCCGTTGCGGTCCTCGGTCCCGGGGTCGAGGTGCCCGTCGCCGTCGATGTCCTCGAACGGATCCATGACGCCATTGCCGTTCCGGTCCTCGTTGAACGTATCGAGCCGGCCGTCGCAATCGAGGTTCTCGCGCAGCGTCCCCTCGCAGCCCCGAGGCTGGGTCAGACGCCCGTCGCCGTCGAGGTCTTCGTTCGGATCGAGCCGCTTGTTCCTGTTGAAGTCCTCGAAGACGTCGAAGGCGCCGTCGAGGTCGTAGTCCTCCCCCGGATCGCGCTCGCTGGCCTCGATGAACCTGTTCTGGTTCCGGTCCAGGAACAGGATGCCGTTGTCGTTGGTGTCGGGGTCCAGCGTCGGCGTGCGCGACGGTCTTTCGTCGAAGCGCGACAGGGAGGTCTCGAGCGCGATATATGGATTCAGGACGGTCGTCAGCTTGGCCGTGAGGATCGGCCCGCCCTGCCGGCTGGTGTAACCGCTCTCGACGCGGGTCAGGCTGTTCAGCCCCTGGTTCAGGTATTTCTGTGGGTCGTAGTTGAGGGACAGGGCCAGCCGGTTGTTCGGGGTCGCCTGCCAGGTCACCTTGGCGAACTCCCGGAACTCCTTCTTCCCCGCCACGAAGGCCGTGTTCACGGCGTTCACCGGATCCTCCTGCTGCACGTATTCGTGCGCCGTGAAGAACCACGCCCGGTCCTTGACGATCGGCCCTTCGAGCGACAGGAAGGGCATGAAATCGTTGAAGCCCAGGTCGCGCAACCCCTGTTCCCCCAGGCCGCCGTGCAGCCTCGGGTCGTCGGTCCCCGCCCCGTCGCCGTCCAGGGCCTGCCCGCGCCAGAAGAACTTGAACGTCCCCTTGAACTCGTTGCCGCCCGACTTGGTGATGATGTTGGCGAAGCCGCCCTGGGCGCGGCTGAACTCCGCCGTCGCCCCGGAGGTCTTGATCTCGATCTCCTGGATCGACTCGATGTTGAGCTGCGCGCCCATCTTGCCGGTCAAGGGGTCGGTGGTGCTGACGCCGTCCACCAGGGTGATGACGTCGGTGTCGCGGGCGCCGTGGATGTTGGGGTTGCCGTCGCCGTCGGTGTCGGTGACGCCCGGCGCCAGGGCCAGGATGTCCTGGTAGTTGCGCCCGAGGATCGGCAGGGCATCGATGAACTCGGAGGTGAGCCGGGTCTCGGTGGTTGTGGACTCCAGGTTCACCACCTGCGGCCTGGCCCGGACCTCCACGCGCTCGCGGAAAGGGGTCTCCGGCGGCAGGGTGAGTCGCAGCGCCGTCGTCTGCCCGGCCTTGATCTCGACCTCCGAGTAGTCGAGGGTCGCAAACCCGGGGAAGGATGCGCGCACGAAATAGTCCCGGGCGGCGGGCAGCGAAACAACGTGGAAAGTCCCCGTGCTGTCGCTGACAGCACCGCGGCCCGTGACCCCCTGGCTGCTGCTCGCCACCACGATAGTGACGCCGGCCAGAGGGCGTCCCCTGTCATCGGCGACCACCCCGCGCAGCGTCCCGGTCGACTGGGCCAGATGGACGGACGGCAGGAGGAGGGTCAGCGCCAGACAGAAACCGAACGCGCGGGGAAGTCGACACATCGGCCGGCGGTCCCCCCAGGAGATTGAGCCGCCATTCTACACCCCGGCAGGGATTCCGATTACAATTCCCGCCTCTCCGGGGCGCTGCATGCTGCCTGCGGAGGATACGGCAATCCTGTTGACCTGCAATACTTTATGTCATATATTCTGCTGCACCCAAGTCGCGGGAGGGCAGGTGAAAACAAATCGGCCGGCGACTCTAGCGATCCTTCTGATGCTTCCGCTTCTCGCTGTGAGTGCGGACGCGGCGGGAGACCGCGACGTTCTCATCGGCTCCGTCCTGGCCAGAGCCTCGGAGAAACAGGCCGACCTCGAAGCCGCCGCCGGACGCGGGGCGGGAGAAACCCTGTCGGTGCTGGCCGGCGCCGACGTCCTGCCCGTTCCCTGCGCCACCCCTCTGCTGCGCGCCCTGCTTCAGTCAAACGCTTCGGTCGCCTCGCAGGGAGCGCTGACGGCGGTCACGGAACGGCCGGCGCTCGAAGGTGAGCGGGTCGCCCTCACCGACGACGGCGGCTTCGCCGTTCACTACCCGGCAACGCCGCGATCCTCGGGTCTCCTGTCGATCGACCGCGATCGCAACGGGAATCCGGATCTGGTCGATCGCGTGAGCGAGGCGCTGTCGGCGGCTCGGTCCCTCATCGTCTCGCGGCTGGGGTTACCGGCCCCGCGTCCCGACGGCGGGCGCCTGGACATTTACCTGGGGGACGTGGGCCACGGCGTCGAAGGGTATGCCGTCCCCTCCAGGCCGGCCGCGGCGCCGTTCGTCGTCCTGGACGCCGGGCTGTCCGCCGACCGGGTGGTGCCCGCCACGTTGCACCAGGTGGCCCATCTGTCGCTTCTGTCTTTGGCGGAGCGAGCCCCGCTCTGGTGGGACGAGGCGAGCGCGGCGTTCCTGGCCCTGATGGGAGGCGGCGATTTGCGGGCGCACGAGGCTGCGTTTCGAGCCCGGCTGCAATCGCCCGGGCGGGGCCTGGCCGCGGATGGCCTGATGCTGATGGAGGGCAGCCTCCTCTGGCCCCTGTTCCTGGCGGAGAGCGCGGGCGACCCGTCGGTGGTGCGGCTGGCCTGGGAGGAGATGCCTTCGGTGGGGAACGACCCGCTGGTCGCCATCGACGAGGTGCTCCGGAGGCTCGGCCGATCGCTTGCCGACGCCCACCGCGAATTCGCCGCCTGGAACCTGTTCACCGGCGAGAGGGACGACGGCCAGCACTACTCGATCGGCCGCTCGCTCCCGGCCGCCGGGCTCGCGGCCGCCGGTCCGGAGACCCCGTTCCACCTCGAGCCGGCCGGTCCCCTCGAGCCGCTCGGGGCGGCCGCCTTCCGGATCCCGGGAGACGGCCGGCGGGGCAGCATGGACCTGGAGATCGCGGCCGAGGGCGGGCGGCCGGCGGCCGACCTGCTCATCTTCTACCGTGGAGGGCCATCGCAGCCTCTCCTGGTCCCGGTCGTCTTCGAAGCGGCGGGCACCGGCCGGATCTCCGTCCCCTCGGGTGACGTCCGGGAGACCTGGATCGTCCTGCGCAACGACGCTCTCCCCGGCGCCGGCGGCGAGGCGCGCTTCGAGTTGCGCGGCTCGGCCGATCCCTACGCGCCTTACGATCTCGCCTCGTTCGCCGCGTCCGGCTCGGAGATCTCGATCCTGCTCGACTGGACGACGGCTTCGGAGAGAGACCTGGCCGGCTGGAACATCTACCGCTCCGAGACGCCCTCCGGCCCGTTCACCCGCCTGAATTCGGTCGCCGTCCCGGCTGTCGGGGACAGCGTCTCGGACACCGGCTACATCTTCGTGGACGATTTCGTCCGCCCGGGCCGGCGTTATTACTACCTGCTCGAAGGCCTCACCCGTCCGGGGCTGCCGCAGCGCTCGCAGGTCGTCAGCGCGCGCCTGCCCGCAAGTCGGTGAACCTCCCGCTGCCCCTCACGACCTCCTGACGGCGGCGTCCTTCGTCGTCAGCCCGCGTCTCCCGGCACCGGCCGCGCGCCAGCCCTCGAAAAAACTGCGGTGTCTCGGAACCGGAGCCGCACCGGGGCGCAATCCGTTCGCGTTCTCCGCTGCCCGTTTCCCGGCTCACTGCCGCCGCCACCCCGGATCATGGACGGGACGGGGGCGACGCTCCTCGAACTTCATCCGGAGGCGAGCTGGCACCAGCCTTGCACGAATCGTGACCAGTTCGCAGGCGGCCGACAATGATGGCTCCTTCCACCCCGCACGAGACTGACGTCCGTCCCCGGCCACGCGCGGCCGGCGCGAGCGTCCTGATGGCCGCCCTCGCCATCCTGGCAACCTCCACGCTGCCGGCTGGGGACCCGGAGGAGGGTCTGTCCGTCGCCGACCTGGGGCTCGCGAGCGGCTTCCAGGATTACTGGGAGAATCACTACCGCCGCGGGCGCTCCATCGTCGCCGACGATTTCGACGGCGATGGCCGCCTCGACTACTTCATCGGGAACCCCGGGGACGAGAGTTTTGTTTTCCAGAATCTGGGCCCGGGACCGGAGGGCGTGGTCCGGCTCGCCCCGGCCCAGGTCCTTCTCCGGGGTGATCTGGCCTTCGGGGCCAGCGCCGCCGATTACGACAACGATGGCGACGCGGACCTGTTCGTCGGATGCGGCGGCCTGGACGGCACCTGCCTCGACTTCCTCTTCCGCAACGATAGCGTCCCGGGCGGGATAAAGTTCAGCGATGTGAGTCTCCCGGCCGGCATTCGCGGCCCCGTGGCGAACGGGGTCCCTCTGGCGCATTCCTCCGGAGGGGGCACCTGGGGGGACTATGATCGGGACGGGGATCCGGACCTGTTCGTCGGCCTGCGCGGGATCGGCGGCGGGATACCCCCCAATCCGGGCACGCTCTGGAAGAACAACG
The DNA here is from genome assembly GCA_016177515.1 of Acidobacteriota bacterium. Lineage (GTDB taxonomy): Bacteria > Acidobacteriota > Polarisedimenticolia > Gp22-AA2 > Gp22-AA2 > Gp22-AA3. The sequence continues at coordinate 3,845 of JACOUZ010000263.1, read as the reverse complement.
GCGACGGCAGCTTTTCCGATGCGACGGCGGAGGCACGCCTGACCGAGGCGCCGGACCGCCGCATGGCCGACTTCGGGTTTTTCCAGAACACAACCTGGATCGATGCCGACAACGACGGCGATCTGGACCTGTTCCTGAACAATGCGGGCGGTCCGAACTCCATGAGGAAGAACCTCCTCGCCGAGGAGGGAACGGCCCGGTTCGTGGAGGCCACGCTGGAATTCTCTCTGCCGGGGGAGGACTTGCGCTATCCCTACTACAGCTTCGCCAGCGCCGTGGCCGATTTCAACAACGACGGCTGGCAGGACCTGATCCTCTTCGCCATCGGTTCGGAGCGCCCCACCTCGCCCTATGGGAACGGCAACGGCCTCTTCCTCAACCGCGAGGGGAAGGGATTCTTCAACGCGGCCGCGCGGGCCGGGATCGACATCGGCAACGGCGAGCCCGAGGTGGCGATGGGATGCCAGGTGGCCGACCTGAACGCCGACGGGATTCCCGATCTTGCCATCGGCGCGGGCAACCCCACGCGGGGGGAGAAAAACCGGCTGCTGCTGAGCCGGAGGATCGATGGCGAGGGCATCCCGCTCTTCGAAGACGCCGGCGACCTCATCGATTTCGAGCCGGGCCACGGCATCGATCCCGGCTCGCCGCCTTACCCGCAGGTCCCTCCCTACCCTTACCGCGGCCATGGAATGGCTGCGGGGGACGTCGATGGTGACGGCCATCTGGAGCTCGGGGTCGTCAACGGCGGGCCGGCCCGCAGCCCGGCGATCGTGCGCGAGCCGAACCGCCTGTTCCGGTTCACCGGTCCCGGTCTCGGCGCCACCTTCCGGGCGCTCCTCAGGGGCGACGGGACCAGCGACGGGCGTGACGCCATCGGGGCGCGGGCCTACGTCGAGATCCCCGGATCCGAAGGCAGGCGCCGGGTCTTCCAGACGGTCCTCGGGGGAAGCGGGTTCAGCGCCCAGAACGAACGGACGCTCACCTTCGGCCTGGGAGGCGAGACGCAGGTTTCCCGCCTGTCTGTTCTCTGGCCGAGCGGCTGCCTCCAGGTGGTGGACTCTCCACCGGCGTCGGCGTCCTCCCTCCTCGTCGAGCAGGCCTGCTGGTCATGTCCCGCGGCTCCCGGACCGGTGCAGGCCTGGCTCGATCCGGATGCCTACGGCTGCGCCCGGCCCCCGGTCTGTCGAGTGGAAGGAACCATCACGGACGGCCCGTACCCCGTCCCCTGGACCCGGGTGGTGGAGGAGTTGAGCGGTTCTTCTGCGATTGCCGAGGCTCGGAGCGGCTCCGACGGCTCTTTCGCCCTGGAACACCCCTATGAGCCCGGCGCCTGCCAGGTCAGCATTCTCGAGCCATTCGGCTACCTGCCGGTATCGAATCCGGTTCGGGTGACCGAGGATAGACCCGGGCTGGAGATTCTCGACCTGGCTCTCGTCCGCGCCCCGGAGGCGCGCTGGCCCCGCGGCGCCGGCTACTGGCTGCTCCAGGCGAAGGCGTGGTCGTCCGGCAGCCAGCACGGTCACGAGGGAGCGGCCGACATGGCACTCTGGGCTGGAGCGATTCGGGCGCGCTACCCAGGACTCCCCGGCTTCGAATCGGCGCCCGACCTCGTGGACGCGCTGGAAGGCAACGCTTCCCACGCGGTCGCCGATCGGCTCCGCCGGCATCTGAGCGCGGCGCTCTTGAACCTCGCCTCGGGGCGTCTGTCCTCCTTCACCGTCCTGGAGTCGGGGATGCGGGTCGTGGACCTTGTGGAAGACGCGTACCGCTGGCTCGCGATCCCTGGCAGCGACGCGTCCTCGGCGGCGGATCAGGCGATGAAGCTGGAAGCGCTCAACGAGGGACTTCTGTTCTCTTGACCGTGGAGGATCGACCCTGGACGGGCCTGCCTCCACTCCCCTGCTCCAGGGTCACGAAACTGTCGATCGGCACGGAGACGAAGGTCTCGGCGAATCCGCGGCGGCCGGGCCAGCGGACGATGACCGCGTCGATCGCGGCGGCCTCGCCCAGGCCGAAGTGGAGCCTCCGATCCCCCTGGGACAGGTACGAGGAGCCGGTGCGGGCATAACGCACCTGCCGGACGCCGCCCGCTTCCACCGTGACCAGAGCCCCGATGGCGTCGCGGTTCGGGGGCGCGCCGGCCAGGGTGACGGCGAGCCAGTGGCGCGCCGGGGCGCCCGCATGGCGCAGGAGGACGGCCGGGCCGTTGTTCTGCGTCAGGAGAATGTCCAGGTCGCCGTCGTCGTCGAAGTCGAACGGTACGGCGCCACGGGCCACGTAGCGCCGGCCCAGCGGCGAGCCCTCCGGGTACGCCAGGCGGTCGAAGCGGCCGTCTCCGAGGTTTCTGTACAGGGCGGGCTTCTGCTCGAAGGTTATCGTGTCGCTGTACAGGCCGATGTTGTCGATGATGTGGCCGTTGCCGACGAACACGTCCTGGTCGCCGTCGTGGTCCACGTCGAAGAAGAACGTCCCGAAGCCGAGGTCGAGAAGCGACGGCGCGCCCAGGCCCGACACGAACGTCCGGTCGGAGTACAGGCCGTTGCCGTCGTTGTGGTACAGCTCGTTGGTTTCTTCCGCGAGGTTTGTGACGAAGATGTCGAGGCGTCCGTCGTTGTCGTAGTCGGCCATGTCGGTCCCCATGCCGGCCTGGGGGATGCCATCCTCGGACAGGGCCACGCCGACGAGGCCGGCCACCTCCTCGAAGGTCCCGTTCCCCCGGTTGCGCCACAGGAAGTTCGGCGTGTCGTCGTTGGCGACGTAGATGTCCTGGTCGCCGTCGCCGTCGTAGTCCCCCCACACGACCCCCAGCCCCTTGCCGGTCCGGTCCACGATGCCCGCGTCCGCCGTGGCGTCTTCGAAGGTGCCGTCGCCGCGGTTGCGGTAGAAGACATCGGGATCCGGGTCGAAGTTGCGCGGGTGGCAGACCGTGCGCCAGCCGGGACGGTTCTCACCGCAGTAGAGGTTGTTGTTCTCGTCGAAGACGACGTAGTTCGCCACGTAAAGATCGAGGTCACCGTCGCCGTCGGCGTCGGCCAGTGAGGCGCCGGCGCCCCAATGCCCGTCACCGGCGCCGGCCCGCTCCGTCACGTCGGTGAACGTGCCGTCGCCGTTGTTCCGGTACAGGACGTTCGAACCGTAGTAGGTCACGTAGAGGTCCCGGTCGCCGTCGCCGTCCACGTCGCCGGCCACGCAGCCGAAGCCGTAACGATCGGGACCGCCGACGCCCGCCGTGTCCGTCGCCTCCTCGAACCGGCCGCCGCCCGCATTGCGGTACAGCGCCGAGCGCAGCGGCCCCTGCGGCGCATACCCGGGCAGCCGGCCGCTCTGGACGAAATAGATGTCCTGCCTGGAGTCGCCGTCGTAGTCGAACACGCACACGCCCGATCCCAGCGTCTCGGGAATGTACTTCTGCCCGGTCGCGCCGTTGACGTGGCGGAACGAGAGGCCGGCCCCGGCCGTGGCGTCTTCGAAGCGAGCGCCCTCCGGCTGGCCGGAAAGTTCTTCCCCCGCCCGCTCCGCCCCGGAGGGGCCGGCCGCGGACGATGGCGCGGGCGCCGTGCCGCGCCTGCCTTCCGTGCAGGCCGTCAGGATGACGCCCGCCGCGACGAGGAGGACGAGGCGCGGCAGGGCCCCGGGGCGCGCGCCCCTCACGGACCGCCCTCCGGCTGCACCTCGAGAGCCGATCCCCGCGAGCGCGAGCGCAGGTCTTCGAAGATCTTCATTTCCTCGCGGTAGCGGTCTGTCTCGCCGCGCGCCCTGTAGATGCCGGCCAGATAATAGTGCGGCTCGGCGAACTCGGGGTTGACGGCGACCGCCTTCCGCAGCGAATCGATCGCCTCGTC